>NZ_BAAHXI010000009.1:0-73717 GCF_054656955.1 Deferrisoma palaeochoriense | reverse complement strand
AAAACCCTCTGTGGGGTTTCCTCGGTCGCCCGTTCCTTCCTGGGCCGTGCCCCCGTCAACGCGCGCCGATGGCTCCCCCCGGGCAGGGTTTCGGAAACGGGCCAGCCGCGACCTGTCTTGGTTTTCCCAAAAAATGCGGGAAAGCGCGTCCCGAAGGTCAAGACGACGGGGCGACCGGCCGATACCGAAGGGCGGTTCCGCCGCCGTTTCGTCTCTTCGTCGCCATCCGGGAACCGCAGGGAGGAGCTCCATGCGTATCGGCATCCAGGCCAAGGTGTGCGGGTTTCTGACGATCGTGCTCGTGCTCGCCTTCGGGGCGAGCACGTGGGTGAGCACGGCGGGGGCCGTCCGGGCCCTGGGGGCGCTGGGCGAAAAGAGCGCCAGGGCCCTGGAGGCCGCCGGCGTCGCCCGGGCCCGAAGCGTGTTCTCGAGCCTGGAGGCGGGGACCAGGGGCTCGGTGGAGCGCGGCGAGATGGGCGTGTTCGAGGAACTCCTGTCGGACCTCGGGACCGTGGAGGGCGTGGTGGAGGTGGGGCTCACCGACCCCGAGCGCAAGATCGCCTACGCGAGCCGCGAGGAGTCGGTGGATCGGGAATTCGACGCCGAGGCGTTCCGAAAGGCCGCGGCCGCCACCGAGCCCGTGGAGATCCCCGAGGGCAACGAGATCACGGTGATCCGGGCCCACCGGTACGAGGAGCGGTGCCTCGAATGCCACGACGGGGTGAAGCCCGGCGACTTGGCGGGAGCGCTCTACGTGCGGTTCAGCGTGGCCGACGTGGCGAAGGCCCGGGAGGAGACGGTGGCCTTCGTGGCCGGGGCCCGGCGGGCCGGCATCCGCACCGGGGCGGTGGCGGGCCTCGCGGGGCTCGTGGCGGCCGCGCTTGGCACGTGGTTCCTCCAGGCCGGGCTCGTGACCCGGCGGATCCGGCGGTTCGTGGCGCTCTTAAAGGACATGGCCGAGGGGGAGGGGGATCTGACGAAGCGGCTGCCCCTCAAGTATGTGGACTGTTCGAAGGTGATGGAATGCGGCCACGGGGAGTGCGCCTCGTTCGGCAAGCGGGAGGCTTGCTGGAGCCATGTGGGGTCCATGCAGGCCGTCAGGGAGAAGATCCAGTGCCCGACGGTGCTCTCGGGCAAGGTGACGTCCTGTGAGACGTGTGAGGTGTTCCGCGCGGCCGAGCGCGACGAGTTCGACGAGTTGGCCAACTGGTTCAACATCTTCGCCGACAAGATCCGGTACACGGTGGACCAGGTGAAGGCCTCGGCGGCCGAGATGGCGGCGGCGAGCCAGCAGCTTTCGGCGACCACCGCCCAGATCGCCTCGAGCAACGAGGAGGTGTCGCAGCAGACCCAGGCCCTGGCGGCGAGCGGCGAGGAGATGGGAGCCACGGTGCACGAGGTGGCGCGGAACGCCTCGGGGGTGGCCGAGGCCTCGGGCCGGGCCCGGGAGAAGGCCTTGGAGGCCGCCGGGAAGGTGCGCGAGACCGAGGAGGCCCTGGAGCGGATCGCCGAGGTGGTGGCCGGGGCCGGCCGGGTGGTGGAGGGCCTGGGGGCCGAGGCCGAAAAGATCGACGTGGTGATCCGCACCATCGAGGACATCGCGGACCAGACGAACCTGCTGGCCCTGAACGCGGCGATCGAGGCGGCCCGGGCGGGGGAGCACGGCCGGGGGTTCGCGGTGGTGGCCGACGAGGTGCGAAAGCTCGCCGAGAAGACGGTGAAGGCCACCCAGGAGATCGCGCGGACCATCGCGGGGATCCAGGGGGAGACCCAGAAGGCCGTGGCGGCCATGGGCGAAGGGGTGCGGGAGGTGGAGGAGGGGAAGGCCCTGGGGCAGGGGGCGGCCGGGGCGATGGCCGAGGTGGAGGCCGAGGCGTCGGGGGCGGCGGCCCAGGTGGAGCAGATCGCGGCGGCCACCGAGGAGCTCACGGCCACCATCGAGAACCTGGCGATGAACCTCGACCAGATCGCCCAGGGGGTGGGGGAGAACACCCGGGCCGGCGAGGAGATCGCCCGCACGGCCGAGACCGTGGCCCGCAAGGCCGACGAACTGCGCAGCCTCACCGAGCGGTTCCGCACGTAGGAGGCACCCGTGGTGTCACCCGAGCCGCAGGCCCGGGAACCGGCGGTTCCGCCCTCGGACGCGCAGGCGGGGACCGAGCCGGTGCAGGAGGCCGCCCGGGCCGCCGCCCGCTGGGCCTCTTGGCAAACGCTCCTCTCGGCGGGGATCCTCATCCTGGTCGTGGCCGGGTCCTTGGGGTGGAACCTCTGGGGGGAGCACTACCACGCCGAGGAACTGGCCTGGGTGGCCGCCCGCGGGGTGGCCGACACCGTGGTGGCCCTGCGGGCATGGACGGCCGAACAGGGCGGCGTGTACGTCCCGGTCGGGCCGAGGCTGGCCCCCAACCCGTACCTCGACGCGCCCGACCGGGACGTGACCGACAGCCTGGGGCGGCGGCTCACCAAGGTGAACCCGGCGTATCTGACGCGGCTTGTGGCCGCCTGCCTGCCGCCCTCGGCCGGGGTGCGGATCCGGCTGGTGAGCGACCGGCCCCTGCGGCCCCGGAACCGGCCCGAGGGGTGGGAGGTGGAGGCGTTGACCGCGGTGTCGGCCGGCGGCCGCGACGAGTGGGGCCGGGTCGCCGCAGGGCCGACCGGCCGGCGGGAGTTCGAGTATCTGCGCCCGCTCTTGGTGAAGCCCGGGTGTCTCACCTGCCACGCCAAGCAGGGCTACCGGGAGGGCGATCTGCGCGGCGGGCTCAGCGTCGTGCTGGACTACGAGTCCCTGGCGGCGGAAGACCGGGCCCGGATGGGGGCCCTGGTCGGGGGCCACGCCGTGGCCCTGGCGGCCGGGCTTTGGGCGGTGCTGTGGCTCGGGGCACGGCTTCGGGCCCGGGCGAAGGCCCTGGAGATCGCCCTGGGACGGGTGCGGGTGCTGGAGGGGATTTTGCCGATCTGCGCCTCCTGCAAGAAGATCCGGGTGGAGGGGGGTGACCCCGGGGATCCCGAGGACTGGGAGCCTGTGGAGGCCTATGTGATGGAGCGAAGCCACGCCCAGTTTAGCCACGGCTTGTGCCCAGAGTGCCTGGATAAACTGTATCCCGACCTGCGCAAAAGGCGCCCGCAAGAGAAATCCTGAAGGCACGTCCGTAACGAAAGGAGAGACATGATGCGTTGGGATGCCCAAATGGCTACGGGAATTTCGAAGGTGGATGCACAGCACAAGGAACTCATTCGGCAGGTGAACGGGCTCCTTGACGCCATGAAAGAGGGCAAAGGGCGCCAACTCATCGGCGACATCCTGGCGTTCCTGGGGAAATACGCGGTGGAGCACTTCGCCACCGAGGAGGCCCTGATGCAGCGGCACGGCTACCCGGGCTACGCCGAGCACAAGGCGATCCACGAGGCGTTCAAGAAGGACTTTGGGGCTCTCGCGGCCGAGTACGACCAAAACCCCGAAAAGCTCTCCGTCACGATCCAGGTGCAGCGCCGGGTCATGGACTGGCTCCGGGACCATATCCTGGGAATCGACCAAAAGTTGGGCGCCTTCCTGCGGGAAAAGGGCGTGGCGTGAGTCGGGCGGGGCTGCGAGGTGAAATCCGACGGGCCGGCTCCGGAAGAGCCGGCCCGTTGACCATGCCTTCCAGCCGATCAGCCCGGCGTCGATCAAGGACTCCACGTGGCCGGCGGGGCGTGGGGGACTGCTTCCGGCCGGGCCAACCTTTCGTCCGAGTCCCATCTTGCCCCCCACCGCCCCCGAGTCAAGGCGCCGCCGCGGGACTCGCCTCGATCCGGTAGCCGGCCTGCAGGAGAGCCGCGGTGAGCCGGCCGATGTGGTCGAAGCCCCGGGTTTCCACCTCCACCTCGACCCGGGTGCGGCCCAGGGGCAGGTCCACGCTGAGGCGGTCGTGGAAGATGTGGAGGATGTTCCCCTGCTCCCGGGCCACCACCGAGAGGAGATCGTGGAGGGAACCAGGGCTGTCGTCGAGCACCACCCGGAACCGCAGGATCCGCCCCGTTCGCATGAGGCCCTGCTCCAGGATGCGGTCGAGCACGTTGAGATCCAGATTCCCCCCGCTCACCACGAGAACGATGCGCCGCCCCTTCACCCGGTCAGGGGGGACGGCCATGAGGGCCGCCACGGGCACGGCCCCGGCCCCCTCGGCCAGGAGCTTCTTGCGCTCCAGCAGCGTCACCACGGCCAGGGCGATCCGGCTTTCCTCCACGAGGAGAACCTCGTCCATGGTTTCGCGCAAAACGCGGAACGGCCGGTCTCCGACCCGGGGAACCCGGATCCCGTCGGCCAGGGTGCGGTCGGCCGGAACCTCGACGGGTTCGCCCTTTCGGAGAGCCTCCAGGGCCGCCGGGCAGGCCTGGGTCTGGACCCCGACGATCCGGGCCTTGGGAAGCCGGTTCTTGACCGCCAGGGCCACGCCGGCCGCGAGCCCCCCGCCGCCGACGGGAACCCAAACCTCGTCGAACTCCGGGAGTTGGGAGGTGATCTCCAGGCCCACGGTCCCCTGGCCCGCGATCACGTCGTCGTCGTCGAAGGGATGGAGAAACGTGTACCCCTCGTCCGCAAGTTCCCACGCCCGCTCGAGCGCCTCGGCCACGGTCTTCCCGTGCAGGAGGACCCGGGCCCCGTAATCCCGGGTGGCGACCTGTTTCGAGATCGAGGCGCCCTCGGGCATGACCACGGTGGAGGGGATGCCCAGTTCCGCCGCGGCGAGCGCCACGCCCTGGGCATGGTTTCCGGCCGAGGCGGCCACCACGCCGTTCGGGCCCACCTGGTCCCGGATCCGCCAGAGTTTGTGGGCCGCGCCGCGCACCTTGAACGAGCCCGTGCGCTGGAGGTTCTCGAGCTTCAGGAACACCTCGGCCCCCGTCTGGCGGCTGAGTTGCTCCGACCGCAGGAGCGGGGTGGGGGGAAACCGCCGGGAAACGATCTCCATGGCTTCCTGGATGCGTGCGATATCCAACATGGGGGAGGCTTCCTCCTGAAAGCAGGACGCTCGTTGCGCTTCTTACCATCCGGAAAGGGCGCGAAGCATACCCCTTCGGCCTCCGGCGGTAAACCGCGCCCGCGGCACGATGCGTGCATTGTTTCACAACCGATCGCCGGGAGGACGCGGCGGCGAGGCGCCCCAGCGAACGGGTCGTGGAGCGCTGGAACACGAATTCCTTCAAAAGGATTGCCGGGGGCGGGTGGGGGGCTGGTTTCCGTAGCAACCACGGGGGCCGGACAACACGTTCGCTGGTGTTGGCAGCATCCGAGCCGGAATCTGAGAGGTGTGAAATGGCGCGGTACGCGGGATGGGGGCTGGGGATTTTGGCGCTTGTGCTGGGTGTGGTGGCCCACGGATCGGCCGCGGAGTCCCGTTCTTCCGGGGTGATGGGCGGGGATCGGCCGTGGATCGTGGTTCCGACGATGCGGGTGGAGGATCTGGCCGAGCGCCTGGGAGAGGAAGGTCTTGTTGTGATCGACGTGACCTGTAGGGAGCGGCGCAGCCGCCTCTCGGGACAAATCCCGGGGGCCGTGTGGCGGGACTGCACCCGGGTCGAAGAGTGGGCGCCCGAGTTCCGAAAGGATCAGCTCCTGGTTGTGTACTGCGCCTGACTCGAAAAGCCCAAGAGCGCCCGGGTGGTGCAAAAACTCCAAAAGCTTGGGTTTACCAACGCCTTCCACCTGGAAGGGGGGTGGTTGGCCTGGAAACGCGCCGGCTATCCGGTGGAGCCGCTGCCGCCCTCCTCGTCCGCCGAGGAGGACGGCCGCAGGTGATCGCGGAGCCGGCGGGTCTCCTCCACGATGATCGCCCCCGGGATCGTGCGGGTGAGCCGTAGGCCCACCTGATCCCCTTCGACGCGGATCACCGTGCCCTGGACCCGGGCCCAGCGGCCCGTGGGGAACTCCACCCGCCCCTCCACCTCGTCTCCGGGGACGAAGCCGTCTGCGGCCCGGAACCGGATCCCTTCCTCCGAGGCGTCCAGCACCTCGAACCACCGGGGTTCGCCGTTCCCCCCGTTGCCCAGGATCCCAAACCGGGGGCGGTCTCCCTCGGGGTAGTGGATCCGGTAGGTTTCGCGCCGGTTGCCGGCCAGGTGCCGCTCCAGGTCGAACCCCCGCTTCCTGCGGGTACGCTCCCGGGCGAGGCTGGAGCCCACAAGCGCAAGCCCCGCCACTCCCAGGAAGAAGAAGCCGGCGAAGTACCGGGTGGCGTCCGGAGAGTCGGCGAACCGGGTGGCCTTGAGCCAGGCGGCGGCCCCCAGGCCCACCACGAGAAGGACGAGCACGGCGCGTCGCAGCACGGTTCCTTTCCTCCTTCGACCCGATGGGGTGTTTCTCCCTCCTATCGGCACAAGGCCCCGAAAACCCAAGCCCGGGGTGCAACCCGTGGGGCTCTGTGGCAAAATGCCCGCGGTTCCAGGAACGGGGGGACGAGGAGGCGGAGGATGCGGGTGCAGGTGGAAGGGGGGAAGGCCATCATGGGGCGGCTCGAACGGGGGGACGATCTCCTGGAGGGGCTCACCCGGGTGTGCCGTGAGGAGGGCGTGCGGCTGGGCCGCATCGAGGCCCTGGGGGCGGTGGAGCGGGCGGTGGTGGGTTTCTACGACCAGGCGGCCTACGAGTACCGGTACCACGAGCTCGACGAACCCCTGGAGATCCTCTGCCTCGTGGGCAACGTGTCGCTCAAGGACGGCGAGGTGGTGGTGCACGCCCACGTGACGTTGAGCGATGCCCAAGGTCGGGCGTTCGGGGGGCACCTCGCCCCGGGCACCCGGGTGTTCGCCTGCGAGTACGCGATCGAGCCCCTGGAGGGGGCCGAGCTCCACCGGGGCTTCCACGAACCCACCCGGCTCCCCCTCTGGACCCGGGCGACCCGGTGAGGGGCGGAGAGGTTTGGGGCGCGGGGCCCGTAGGCGAAACGCCGGGCCTGACGGACTGATGGTCCCCGGGGGCCGGTGAGGGGTCTGGGGTGTTTCGACTGGCCAAAACCGTCTCCGCCATCGTGCTCGATCCCCTGTGCGTGGTCCTGGGCCTCTGGCTTGTGGCGTTCCTGGCGTTCCGGCGCCGGCCGCGGGCGGCCCGCGCGCTCCTGGCCCTCGGGGGACTCGGGCTCTGGGCCCTGGGGACCGGGCCGGTGGCCGAGCGGCTCGCGGGACCCCTGGAGCGGGCCTATCCGCCCCCGGCCCCGGAGGCCCGGGCGGACGCCGCGGTGGTGCTCGGGGGGGCCGTGGACCTTCGCCACTCGACCCCGGAGCGGGTGGAGCTCTACCACCGGGCGGAGCGGATCCTGGAGGGGATCCGGCTTTGGAGGGAGGGCCGGGTGCGGCTCCTCGTGTTCTCCGGGGGGAGCGGGGACCCCGACCTCCCCGAGGCGAACGAGGCGGGGTACATGGCGGCGCTGGCCCGGCGCCTGGGGGTGCCGGACTCCGCCATCCGGGTGCAGGCGAAGAGCCGAACCACGGCCGAGGATGCCCGGTACACCGTGCCGCTCCTGCGGCAGTGGGGGGTGGAGACGTTTTTCCTGGTGACCACGGCCATGGACATGCCCCGGGCCGTGGCCTGTTTTCGCAAGTGGGGCGCGGAGCCCGTGCCGTACCCGGTGGACTACCGGGTGACGCCCCCGGGCCGCGGGTGGCGCCGGTGGATCCCCGGGGTTTCGACCCTGGCGCTCTCGGACGAGGCGATCCACGAATACGTGGGCTACGCCGCGTACTGGCTCACGGGGAAACTTTGAAGGCAATGGCCCAGGAGGAACCCTTGAACCTGACGGTCCGCGTGGTGTCCTGGCCCGAGGCCCAGGAGGCCGCGACCCGGGTGCGCACCGAGGTGTTCGTGCACGAGCAGGGGGTGCCACCCGAGATCGAGATGGACGACCTCGATCCGGCCTGCGCCCACGCCCTGGCCGAGGACGCCGCGGGCCGGCCCGTGGGCACCGGGCGGCTCCTGCCCGACGGCCGGGTGGGCCGCATGGCCGTGCTCCGGGCCTGGCGGGGCCGGGGCGTGGGCCGCCGGATCCTGGAGGCCCTGGAAGCCGAGGCCCGGCGGCGGGGCATGAAGACCCTGCGGCTCCACGCCCAGGTCGCGGCCCGGGGGTTTTACGAGAAGCTCGGCTACCGGGCCCACGGCCCGGTGTTCCAGGAGGCCGGCATCCCCCACGTGGAGATGGAGAAGGACCTCAACTGAGTCAACCGGCGGCCTCTTCCCGGGGGATTTCACCACGGAGGGCACGGAGAGCACGGAGAAGGGGGGGCGGGTGCCGATGTGGGAGCGGCGTCCACGCCGCGATCCGGGCCGAAGGCCCGCGCACCGCGATCCAGGGTTTGGAGCGCGGAAACGGGGAGGGGCCCCAGCCACGGAAGGTCCCGGGAGGCGCCAAGTGGCCAAACCATTCGCGATTCACGACTTCACGATTCACGGCACTTGAGCTTCCCAGCCTCCCAGCTTCCTAGCCTACAAGCGGCCCAGCCGCGCGAGAGAAGTGAACGATGACCACCCAGGCACTGCGGCGGGTCTCGGACCTGCTCGAGATGATCAAGTTCAGCCATACGATCTTTGCGCTGCCGTTCGCGCTCACCGGCATGGTGCTGGCGGCGGGCGGGGTGCCGTCGGCCGGCACCGTGCTGGGGATCGTGGCTGCCATGGTGGGGGCCCGCACGGCGGCCATGGCCTGGAACCGGCTGGCCGACGCCGAGATCGACGCCAAAAACCCCCGCACCGCCGAACGCCACATCCCGGCGGGGGTCGTAGGGCGGGGCGAGGCCTGGGCCCTGGTGGTGGGGGGCGTGGTGCTCCTGGAGGCCGCGGCCTGGTTCCTGAACCCCCTATGCCTCCGGCTCTCGCCCCTGGCGCTCGGGGTGATCTTCCTCTACCCCTACACCAAGCGGTTCACCTGGCTGTGCCACTACCTCCTGGGGCTTGCGCTCGCGGCGGCGCCGCTCGGGGCGTGGATCGCGGTCACCGGGGAGTGGAGCTGGCGGATCGTGCCCCTGGGGCTCGCCGTGCTCCTGTGGACCGCGGGGTTCGACGTGCTCTACGCCTTGCAGGACCTGGAGTTCGACCGGGCCGAGGGCCTCCACAGCGTGCCCCAGCGGTGGGGCAAGGGCCGGGCCCTTCGGCTCGCGGCCCGGCTCCACCTCGCCATGTTCGCGCTCCTCGCGCTCCAGATCCCCCTCTTCGGCCTCGGCGGGTGGTACCTCCTGGGGCTCGTCGTGACGGCGGTGCTTCTCCTCTACGAGCACTCCCTCGTGACCCCCTACGACCTCTCCCGGCTGGACACCGCCTTTTTCACCATGAACGGGGTGGTGAGCGTGGTGGTGTTCCTGGCCACCTTCCTCGACGTGGTGGCCCGATGAGCGCGCGCGCCCTGGAACGGGTCCGGGCCAAGGTCGAGGCCGGCGAGCGGCTGGACGAGGCCGACGCCCTGGCCCTTCTGACCGCCGACGATCTCCTCACGGTGGGGGAACTGGCCGACCGGGCCAACCGGGCCCAAAACGGCCTTCGGGTGTTCTTCAACGTGAACCGCCACATCAACCCCACGAACGTGTGCGTGAACCGGTGCCGGTTCTGCGCCTTCAGCCGGAGCCCGGGGCAGGCCGGCGCCTACACCCTGGCGGCCGACGAGGTGCTGGCCCGGGCGGCCGAGGCCGACCGGGCGGGAGCCACCGAGGTCCACATCGTGGGCGGGCTCCACCCGGATCTGCGCTTCGGCTGGTACCGGGACCTGGTGGCCGAGATCCACCGCCGCCACCCCCGGCTCCACATCAAGGGGTTCACCGCCGTGGAGATCGACCACTTCGCCCGGATGGGCGGAGGGTCGGCCGAAAACGTCCTCCGCGAGCTGAAGGACGCGGGCCTGGGGAGCCTCCCGGGCGGCGGGGCCGAGCTCCTGCCCGAGCCGATCCGCAGCCGGATCTGCCCCGAGAAGATCCCCGGGGCCCGGTGGCTCGAGATCATGGAGATCGCCCACGGCCTGGGGCTTCGCTCCAACGCCACCATGCTCTACGGCCACGTGGAGCGCCCCGAGGACCGGGTGGAGCACCTGCGGCTCCTGCGGGACCTCCAGGACCGCACCGGGGGGTTCCAGGCGTTCATCCCGCTCGCGTTCCAGCCGCTCCACTCCGATCTCGCCAAGGGCCGGGGCACCACCGGGTTCGACGACCTGCGCACCCTGGCCGCGGCGCGGCTCTACCTCGACAACTTCCGGCACATCAAGGCGTACTGGGTGATGCTCGGGGAGAAGGTGGCCCAACTGTCGCTCCACTTCGGGGTAAACGACCTCGACGGCACCGTGGTGGAGGAGAAGATCGCCCACGAGGCCGGGGCCACGAGCCGGGGGGCTCTCACCCGGGAGGAGCTCGTGGCCCTGATCGAGGAGGCGGGCCGGGTGCCGGTGGAGCGCGACACCCTGTACCGCCCGGTGGTGCGCGAGGGCGCCACGTGGCGCGTGGCCGCGGAGGGGGCGGCGTGAGCCGGGTAGGCCGGGCCGAGGCCCTGGAGCTCTTCCGGGACGCCCCGCTCCTGGAGCTCGGCCGCCGGGCCGACGAGGTGCGCCGCCGGCTCCACCCCGAGGGCCGGGTCACCTTCGTGGTGGACCGGAACATCAACTTCACCAACGTGTGCACCTGCCAGTGCCGGTTCTGCGCCTTCTACCGGAAGCCCGGCGACCCCGAGGGGTACGTGCTCACCCACGAGGAGGTCCTGGCCAAGGTCGAGGAGCTCGTGGCCCACGGCGGAACCCAGGTGCTCATGCAGGGGGGGCTCCACCCGGATCTCCCCCTGGAGTGGTTCGAGGACCTCTTCCGGAAGATCAAGAAGCGGTTTCCCCAGGTCCAGAACCACAGCCTCTCCCCGGCCGAGATCACCCACCTGGCGCGGATCTCGGGGCTCGACCTCGCGGAAACCCTCCGGCGGCTGCGGGAGGCGGGGCTCGACTCGGTGCCCGGCGGGGGGGCCGAGGTGCTGGTGGACCGGGTGCGGCGGGAGATCAGCCCCAACAAGATCGGGTGGCGCCAGTGGATGGCCGTGATGGAGGAGGCCCACCGCCAGGGCATGCCCACCACGGCCACCCTGATGTTCGGCGCCACCGAGACCGACGAGGACCTGGTGGACCACCTCTTGCGGATCCGGGATCTCCAGGACCGCACCGGCGGGTTCACCGCCTTCATCCCCTGGACGTTCCAGCCCGACCGCACCGAGCTCGGCCGGGCCGAGGGCATCCGGAAGACCGGGGCCGTGCGCTACCTGCGAATGCTCGCGCTCTCGCGGATCGTGCTCGAAAACGTGCCCAACCTCCAGGCCTCCTGGGTCACCCAGGGAGACAAGATCGCCCAGGTGGCGCTGCGGTTCGGGGCCAACGACATGGGGGGCACCATGTTGGAGGAGAACGTGGTGGCGGCCACCGGGGTGCGGTTCCGGCTCGACCGGGAACGGCTGGTGGAGCTCATCCGCGACGCCGGGTTCGTGCCGGCCCAGCGGACCACCACCTACCGGATTCTCCGGGAGTTCTAGACGGATGGGGCGACTCCGCGTTGCCTTGGAGCCGGCTCTGTTCTAAGATGCACAAGGCGCGGGAAAGCCGGGTTTCGGCATCCCGGCCTTCGAGCTTTCCAGCGTTCTAGCTTTCCAGCCTGTAAGGAGACGGCCATGGGCCAAGGCAAGTACCCGGGAGAGGGACGGGAACGGCGGCGGGACCCGCGGGTGGAGGCCACGTTTCCCCTTCGGGTGTCCGAGGACGGCGAGGGGGTCAAGGCCGAGTCGATCAACATCTCGACCCGGGGCCTTTACTGCCGGGTGCCGCGGTACGTGGGTCTCTTTTCGAAGCTGAAGGTGGCCCTGGATCTCCCCATGGGCGACGGCCGCCACGAGACCCTGGAGTGTGACGGGGTGGTCGTCCGGGTGGACCCGGAGCGGGAAACCCCCGGGGTGCGCGAATATCGCCTGGCCATCTACTTCCTGAACCTCGACGCCCCGGGCGCCCGGGTGATCGAGGAGTTCCTGGCCGCCACCCAGAACTGATGACGGCTCAGGTGATGATCTCCCGGAAGTCCACCACCTTCTTGCGCACGGCGTAGAGCACGGTGTCGAGGGCCGACTGCTTGGAGTAGCCGAACCGCCTCGACATGTTTCGCAGCACGTTTTCCGCGAACTCGGTGACGCGGGGATCCAGGGCCGCGTAGGCCTCGGGTTCCCGCTTTTTCTTGAAGAACGCCTCCACGAGTTTCGGCGCGTCCACCTCCCCCGCGGCCCGGCGGTGGCCGAGGAGGCGCTCGTACTCGGCGGCGAACACGGTGAGCACGTTGTCCCGCCGGGAGGCAACCACGGATTTCCCGGGCTCCAGGATGAGTTCCCCCGAGGCCTGGAGGTCCAGGAACCGCTGGGCGGTTTCGTTCCGGAACGCGATGCCGCTTCGACCCGGGGCGAGGATCCGCTCGATCGACTCCAGGAACGCCTCGTCGGGCTTGTCCACCTTCTCCCCGGACTGGGGGTCCACGTAGGTGTACTTGGGCACCATGATGTGGGCGAAGGCCCGGTTGGCGTGGGCCTTGGCGAGAAGGGCGTGCTGGAGGTAGCGCCGCAGGTCCAGGGCGATCTCGTCCGGGTCGCGGTTCACCGTGGCCACGGTGATCTCCCGGCGGATGATGTCCCAGTACAGGGCCTGGGCCACCCGGGCGAGTCCCTCGAAGTCCCCGTAATCCGCCTCCCCCTCCTGAAAGTTTACGAACCCCACGACCCGGGGCGGGATGGGCTTTCGACCCTTGCGGTACGCGGGGTCGATGGCGAGCCAGTGGTGCAGCTCGGCACCCCCCTCGAAGATCCGCCGCAACTGGGCGAAAAACGTGCCCACGTGCACCCGCAGGCCGTCGGAGTTGGCGATGGTGTCGCGCATGATGTTCTGGAGTTGCCGCACGGAGATCCCGTGGCGGCCCTCGTTGGGGTAGTGCTCCTGGATGAGGGCCCGCATGAACGGGTCGTCCACGAGCTTGAGCTCCTCGGCCGTGAACACCCCGCTCTGCTCCAGGCTGATCCGACCCGGGTCCGGGGCGATGAGCCGGCCCAGGGCCTCGTCGTCGTGGATGTTGATGGAGCGCTTGATCATCTCGCTCCGGAACGGGTGCCAGTGGGGGAGCTTGCGAATCGTGGCGATCGGGTCCTCGGAGCGGCAGGCGTAGATGAAGAGCTTCTGCTCGGGGGTGATGGAGCAGAAGAGCTTCTTCTTGTCCTCGTCCCAGTCGGCCGGGGGCTTCTGGGGCGGCAGGAGCCGGGTGAGCACCGCGAAGTACGCGGCCACCCGCAAGAGGTTCGGGTCCACGTCGTACTTCTGGCGCATGTTCGCGAGATCCCGCCGCAGGATCTCCATCTCCGACTGGGCGTCCAGAAGGTAGTTCACCGGGATCTTCTCGATCCGATCCAGCAGCTTCGAGGAGGTGAGCTGGCGCTCGAGTTGGGCCATCTCCTCCAGGTTGGTCGTCAGGATCACGGTCGTGTCCACGGCCGTCTGGGTGGCTTCCACCGAGGCCCGGCCGCTCCCCAGGAGCATCAGCAGCGGCTTGTAGTCGCGCTCCGAAGGGCCGTCGGGCCCGATGCCCCCGAACGCGTCGTGAATGTGCAGAAGGCCCCGGTTCGCCGCCACCAGCGCCCCCTGGTACTCCCGGAGCCGGGTCCCCGGCAGGTGCTCGGCCAACACGGCCCGGTCGTCCCCGCCGAGTTCCACGGGGTGCACCGTGATCCGCAGTTCCCGCATGTCGTCGATGTTGGCGATGCCCTTGGCCTGGGCGTTCGAGAACTCCACCTCCTCCACCCGCACGTACTCCTCGATCACGTCGAACAGGGTCTTTCCGATGTTCCGGGGGTGGAGAAGGAGCGACTCCAGGATGTCGAGGCTTCGCTTGTCGAGGTTCGCGTGCTGGAAGTACGTGGGCACGATGATCTTTTCGTGCTTGCCCCGCCGGGCGTTGATGAGCTCGAACAGCTCCTGGCGGGGGTGCCGGATAGTGGAGTCCTCCTGGAGGCTCGTGGGGAACAGGAGCACCGGGTTGTGCAGGAACTGGGGCCTGAGCTCCACCACGCGGCCGTTTCGGCCCTCGAACCGGAAGAAGAAGGTGAAGATCGAGGTGTGGTGCTCCTTGGTGTACTCCTCCAAGGCCAGGCTGATCAGGTCCACGATGTTCGTCTTGCCCGAGGCCGGCGGCCCCACGAGCACGATGCCCCGGTTGGGCCCCGACTCCTTGCCCATGGCCTCGATCACGTCCACCACGTGCTTGATGCAAAACTCCTGGCCGAACACGGCGTTGGTGCCGCCGGAGAAGGGGTCCTTGAAGATCTCGTAGCTCAGGGTGGGCTCGCCGCTTCGCACGACGATCCGGAACCCGAAGTGCTCGATGGCCTCCCAGATCAGGGTCGAGCTCGTGCGCAGGGCCTCGTCGGGCTTTTCGACGAGGTAGTCCACGAACTCGGAAAACCGGAGGCTTCGCTTGCGAAACCTCCCGAGCAGGCTGCGGAACTCTTCGTGGTGCATGGCGGGCCTCATGGCTGGAAGCTGGGCGGCCAGGCGGCTGGGCAGCTGGGCGGTTCAACCCCCTTGCGATCCGGGCGTCTTCGCGTGTTCCCCCCGTAGCGAACTCAACTCCCTCCGTGTCCTCCGTGTCCTCCGTGGTTCAACCCCCGCCCCGGTCACGCGGCGAGCGCCTTTTCCCCCCGGAGCATCCGGTGGCGCACCTCGTCGAACTCCACCGGTTCCACCTCCTCCTGGGCGTACCGGCCGCCGGCGTAGGCGTGGAGCGTCGATCGGGTCACGAGCGCCACCGGGCCCTTCCAGATCCGGTTCAGGTTCCGGAGCGTCGGCCGGATCCAGTCCTGCCGGAGCGCCCGGCCGTCGTCCCGGTGGTAGAGCAGGAGCCCCCCGTCCCGGAACTCGGTATCCACCACGTAGATCCGGGGCCGGTAGAAGTGCACGTAGAACCGGAGCATCTCCTTTCGGACCTCCTCCGGGTCGAGCCACACCCAGCGCTCGTCCATCCGGTAGGCGTCGGCCGGCCGGATGCCCATGCGTTCGGCCAGGGGACGGGGCAGCCGGTTGAGGTGCAGATCCTCCACCGCCTCCTTCGTGAGGTACCGGCGCAGGAACTCGGCGTCGGTGGTGGTTCGCACGATGCGGCCCATGGCCTCGATGGGGTCCACCCCGGTGTCCCGCCGCCAGGTTTCCCGCTTGAGAAGGTCCTTCTCCTCCAGGTACTCCAGGGTGAGCCGGCCGGCCCGCAGGTCGTCCTCGATGCGGCACCAGAGGTTGTAGCCCAGGTGGTAGGGGTTCCGCTGGAAATAGGGTCGGGGCGCGCACACCCCCGAGAACACCTTGGCGTACTCGATCACCCCCGGGATCACCCGCTCCCGGAAGAGCTCCATCATGATCTTCTTCTCCCAGTACATGGCCCAGCCCTCGTTCATGATCTGGGTGCGGATCACGAACTCCTGGGGCGCCCGGGTGAAGTAGAGATACTCGAGCACCCGCCGCTCGGCCGGGCTCAGGGGCGCGTAGAGCCGCAGGAACCCCAGTACGTCCTGGCAGGGGGCCCGGAGCACGTACCCCCGCCGGCCCAGGGCCTGCTGGCGCCGCTTCTCCCGCACCTCCCGCTCGAACGGGGCCTCCTCGGCGGGCTGGAGGAGCTCCGTGAGGGTGGTGAACACCGGGAGAATCGGCCGGGGCTTGGGCGCGGCGTCCTCCCGGCGCAGCCGGGCCGACGGCCGGGATTCGGACTCCACCGTGTTCTCCAGGTTGTATTGGGATTTGGGGGCCGCGAGGCTCGTGGCCGACTCGCAGGCGTTCCAGAACTCCACGTAGTCCTTGTGGCCCATCTGCTGGCGGGCGAGCTCCACCTTGCGCACCAGGTGGAGCACCCGCTCGGTGCGGTCGGGCTCGGCGTCGCGCAACACGTTCAGGAGCGAGAACTCGCAGTGGCCCACCACGTGGGCCATGACCGAGGCCTGGATCACCGGGGAGTTGGCGCTGTTCAGGTACGCGTAGGCCGGGTCGCCGGGCTGGACCACCTCGTAGTACAGGGTGGTTTCTTGGCCGGTCTCGATCCGGTGGCGGCGGTGCACCATCCGCTTGCCCTCCCAGAGGTTCAGGGGGCTCGCGGGGTAGACGTTTTTTTCGAGGAGCGCCGCGAACTCCAGGCCGTCCAGGAGGAAGAACCGGATCTCCGGCACGGTGCGGCCCAGGTCCCGGGCGATCTCCATCACCCGGTCGACGAGCCGCGAGAGCAGGGGGTCGGTGCGCACGCTACGCACGGCGCTCCTCCCCGAAGAGGGTCTGGATCGTGGCCACGGTTTCCCTCTTGTCCTTGATCTGGGCGAGCCGCACCACCGGGTCGGCCGGGAAGGCCTTTTCCACCTCGCGATTGAGGTAGCTGAAGCGGCTGGGCTTGACCTCCACGAGCCCGATCCGGTTGCACAGGGGCTTCAAAACCTCGCCCAGCACCGCGACGATGTGGGAGGCGTCGTCCTCGAAGAGTTCCCCGTCCCCGAAGTAGAAGGCGTAGAAGTTGGTGGAGCCCACGTCGTACTCGTTCACGGCCACCTGGCCCACCAGCTCGAACACGGGCGCGGCCTTGGTGCCCCCGGCCGTGCTCACCCGGTAGAACGCCTCGGGCTCCACCTCGTAGGCCTCCACGTCGTGGACGAAGAATCGGTGGTCCACGTTGCCGGCCCCGTAGTTGAAGTCAAGCCAGTGGTGGATGAACCCCACGAGCCGTTTTTCCATCTCGAGCCGCTCGCCCCAGGTGGAGTACGAGATGTCGCCCATGTAGAACACCACGGCCTTGAACCGGGGCCGCTCCACCCGCTGGGGCACCTTGTAGCGCCGGTCGCGCCGCCGGAACTGGACCTCGTACCGGCCCTCGTCGGGGTCGTACACCTCGAGCCCGATGCTGGAGCGCAGGGCCCGCCGGAAGGTCCGGCGCTTGTCGAGCACCACCCCCACCGGCCCGAAGGTCCGAAACGTGTACGAGAGTTCCTTGATCCGGCCCTGGCCGGTCTTGGTGAGGTTCGGTAGGCCCAGCCTCCGGGCCACGAGCTCCATGAACCGCTCGTAGGGCATGCTGAACCGCAGCCGGTCCTTCTCCCGCCCCGGCCCCCGGCCCCGCCCGCCGGCCCCGGCCCCCCCGTCGTCGTACACGAAGGTGGGGGGCACGATGTCGTCCATCTCGATCACGATGTCCGAGCCGGCGTCGCCCAGCCGGTCGAGGTCGCCCTCGTTCACGATGTGCTCCACCAGGTCCTCGAGCTCGTTCTCGATGAAGTCGTTGAACAGCCCCTCGGACTCGTTGGATTCGATGACGTCGTCGGCCATGGGGCGCGCTACTCCGCGATGCTCGAGGCGTTCGCCGTGATGGTGAGCGCCTGGTAGGCGCACTTGCCGCAGTAGCCCAGGTGGTCCATCAGGTAGCGCACGGTGGCGTCCAGCTCCTCCTGCTCCTTGGAGTGCACCCCGGCGGCGCTCGAGCCGCTTTTGATCCACCCCAGGAGCTTCACGTTCTCCGTGGCCTTGAACTCGTTTTCGAACACGTAGCGACGGATCGCGCTCTGGTACGACGGCTCGTCGGCCAGGAGCACCTGGTAGCCCACGCTGGCGATGGCGTCGGAGAGCTCCTTGCGGAACACCTCCTTGTCGGGGATGCCCAGGTACTGCTCGATGGCCTGCATGAACTTCTCGTCGGGCTGCACGTCGGCCTGGGTCACCTCGTGCTTCACCGTGGTGTTGTGCACGTAGGCCCGCACGTGGTCGGTGTAGCGCTTCCAGGTCGTCTCCACCACGGTCTCGTCCCGCAGAACCGCGGTGTACACGTCGCTCGCGATCTGGGCGAAGATCCACCGCTTGGCCTGGGGCAGCACCTTCTCCACGTAGTGCCGGAGCTTCGTCTTGTTGGAGGCGAAGGTCTCCTTGATCTGGTTCTCCATGCGCAGGTAGAGGTCGAGCGGGGTCACGCAGGGGTTCCGGAGGGCGATGGAGGTCAGCAGCGCCGGCTCGCCCTCCTCCTCCCGGAGTCGCCGCAGGTTCGCCTGGTACTCGTTGATCTGGAAGTGCTCGGTGCTCTCGAACACGTTCTGGATGAACCGGGGGTCGAGCCCGAAGGTGCCCTCGGAGGGCCGCACGTACTCGAACTCCTCCAGGATGGTGCGGGCCATGTTGTTGTCGACCCCGCTGTCGGCCCGGCCCGCGTAGATGAGCGCCTTTTGCAGGAGCGTCAGGTTCGGGTTCTGCTTCGACTCATAAAGCCGGGTCATCACGGCCACGAGGCTCAGGAACTCCAGGCTGTGGGGGGCCGTGTGGGCCACGAACTTCTTCTCGGGGCTCCAGCCCCGCCGATCGTTCGCGTAGGTGTAGGCGTAGATGCGCTCCTCGTCCTTGAAGTGGACCGACAGGGGCATCTCGATGAAGGTGGTCCGGGACCGCAGGGCCTCGAACGCCTCGTTGGCGAGGAACATGTTGTACTCGTGGAAGTTCGTGTGCCCGATGATCACCCCGTTGAACGGGATCGGGGGCTGGCCCTCGGGCTTGAAGAACCGGTCCTGGGTGGCAAACAGGAGCTCGTAGAGGAACCGGTCGGAGAGCTTGAGGATCTCGTGGATCTCCACGAACCCGTTGGCGCCCACGCACAGCTCCCCCTTGTAGTCGTGCACCAGGGGGTGCGACTCGCTCCCGAACCGGGGGAGCAGGCTGTAGTCGATGTTGCCCACGAGCGACCCGGCCTCCTGGCTCTTCTCGTCCCGGGGGGTGTAGGAGCCGATGCCGGTCTTGGTGCGGGCGTCGTAGATCATGCGGCGCACCTTGAGGTAGGGTAGGAGCCCGCCGAAGGTGAGGTCCTTGGCCCGCATGAACTCCCGGAGCACGAAGTCGCTGTAGGGGGAGATGAGCCCGTCGATCTCCACCCGGAACACCCCGTCGTAGTGGGGGTGGGCCTCGAAGAAGGCCTCCATGCCCTCGGGGGCGAGGCTGTCGTTGAGCTCCCGCAGGAACATGGGCCGCAGGGTCGGCGGCACCACCTGGAGCGGCCGCTCGTAGATGGGCGCCTGCAGATACCAGATGCCGTCCTCCTCGAAGAGCGCTTTCTCCCGGAGCCGCTCGTCCACCGTGGGCAGAAGCAGGGTGTAGGTCTTGCCCTCGTCGGTGCGGGAGTAGGCGTTCATGGCGGTCTTGATGCCGTCCATCGACCGGGACTTGGCGGCGCCCGGCGGACCCAGGAGGATCCAGAGCCGCTTGGCCGCCTCGAGCCCCCGGCTCGCGTTGGAGATCCGCTCCACCAGGTTCTCCTTGGCCTTCTGCTGGCCGAACACGGCAAACGGCCCCACCAGGGACTCGTCCTCGAAAAAGGCGTAGCGGTGGCGGATGGGCTTCCCGGGAATCACCTGGTACTCCACGCCCGAGCTCAGGAGCATGTCGTGGAGCAACTGGAACATGTTCCGGGTGATCCAGGGCTCCCGCCGCACGAGGTCCAGGTAGGCGGGAAAGGTGAGGATCTCCTCGTCGGGGGTCCGGGTGCCGGCCTGGTCGAGAAGGGTCTGGAGTTTTTCCCACATGGCGTTCGCTCCTGGGTGGGGATGGAGTTATCTGTAAACCTACCGCAGAGAGCCAGATAGGCAACGGTGCCGGGGGCGTGGGGAGCGCCCGCGGCGCCCTCGCCTCCGACCGCAGACCGCAGACCGGAGACGGAAGCATCCCCATGAAACGCATCGACGACGACCGCCTGGCGGCCCTGGCGGCCCGGGCCGCCGCAAGCGACCGCCGCCGGGCCAACGACAACCTGCACCCCGACCTGGGGGACCCGGTCCAACGGTTCCTGAACGCCATTGAGCCCGGCACTTACGTGCGGCCCCACCGCCACGCCGACCCGCCCCGGTGGGAGCTCTTTTTGGCCCTTCGGGGCCGGGCCGCGGTGCTGGGGTTCGATGAGGGGGGCAACGTCGTCTGGCGGGAGGAACTCGCGGCCGAGGGGCCGGTGCGGGGGCTGGAGATCGAGCCCGGCGCCTGGCATGCGGTGGCGGCCCTGGAGCCCGACACGGTCCTCTTCGAGTGCAAGCCCGGGCCCTACCGGCCGGTTTCGGACAAGGATTTCGCCCCCTGGGCCCCGGCCGAGGGGGAACCCGGGGCCGCGGCACTGGAGCGGTGGTACCGAACCGCCGCGCCGGGCGACCGGTGGGAGGGGTAGGCCCCCGGGGGGCTCAGCGGTGCCCGAGTTTTCGCAGCACCCGGTCGATATCCCGGGCCATGGCCTCCTCGAGGCCCACGGTGAAGCCCCGGTACACGGCCTCCACCGTGCCGTCGGGCGAGAGGAGGAAACTCGCCGGGGTGAACGTGACCCCGAAGGCGTTGGCCAGGGTGAACTCGGGGTCCCATGTAAACGGGAAGGGCAGGTCGTAGTCCCGGATGTAGCCCTCGAAGTCCCGGGCCTTCATGTCCACGAACACCCCGAGCACGGCGAAGGCCCCGTTCGACTCGGCGTGGAGCTTCTTGACCGCGAGCATCTCTCGCAGGCACGACCGGCAGGCGGTCTGCAAGAACACCACGAGCACCGGCCGGCCGGCCGAAAGCTCCGCGAGCGAGCGCACCTCACCCTTCGGGATCTCCGCGAACCGGAACCGGGGGACGGCGTCGCCGGGCTGCAGAAGCTTCTCCGTGCCCATGCCGGCCAGGGCGGGTGCGGCCCTCAGGACGGCGAGCAACGAGAGGGCGAGCACGAGAGGTCGGGAAATCGGACCGAATGGGCGCATGACAGGCCTCCTTGCGGACGCGGTCCTGTGTAGCAGAAAGTCTCATTTTTGCAAGGGGGTGGGGGGAAAGGGGGCGGGGCGAGGAGCTAGAATCTTCACCGCCCGGGCACGGACGCGGGTGGGGCACGCCGTGCGGGCGATGGAGAGGGCCGGCGAACGTTAGAGTTGGTCGACGCCCCCTTGCTCGTGTGGTGTAATGGAAAAAGGAACAGCGCCATCGCGGGGGAGCGTTGGCGTGATTTGAGCAGCCCGATCGGATCGTTGAATTCTCTCATCCGGCAGGAGACGCCCCGATGAACATTGAGATTCCCGAACCGATCCGTCGAAGGCTCGCCGCCTTGGCCGCGCAGTTCGGAAAAACCGAAACGGCCTGCGTGGTAGAAGCCCTCCAGGAGTGGGTCGAAGACCGGGAAGACTATCTCGCGGCGGCCGAGCGACTGAAGTGCCCCGGCCGCCGCTTGACCACGGAGGAACTGGAGCGGGAGCTTGGGCTGGCGGATTGAGTGGGACGAGGGGGCCCTGAAGGACCTCAAGGGGTTCGACCGCCAGGCCCAAAGGCGCATCGTCCGGTTCATGGCCGAGCGCGTAGCCACCCGTCCCGACCCAAGAACGATCGGCCGCGCACTGACAGGACCGCTTGGGGAGTTCTGGAGGTATCGCGTGGGGCCGTACCGTATCGTCTGCCGTATCGAAGGCGACCGCCTCGTGGTTCTCGTGGTCCGGGTGGGACACCGACGGGAGGTGTACCGGACCCCCTGACTCTCGCCCTGACCGAACCGTGGGCGGTTGGGGGGACGCCCCCCGGGCGCCCCGGCCCCCTTCGAAAAAGTAACTTCGGCTGGGCGGCTGGGCTGCTTGGCAGTTAGGCGGCTAAGAACATTCCGTGTTCCTGCGGGCCTTGCGGCCCGGGTCGCGCCTTCGACGGCGCTCCCACACCGGGGCCCTGACTTGCACGTTACCGTCCTGCGCCGCGGGACCCCCTGGGGAGCTTCCACATAGGCGATTCGATTCCCGTCTGGCGACATACCCCGAATATACCCGGAAAAAAAGCAAAGGGCTTAGCCGGTTTGGCTAAGCCCTTGTATTCATTGGGGTGAGTGATGGGATTTGAACCCACAACTCCCGGATCCACAGTCCGGTGCTCTACCGTTGAGCTACACTCACCATCGATCCGCTATGGTGGAACCGCCGTGTGGCACGCCTGGAGGGATTCGAACCCCCGACCCGCGGCTTAGAAGGCCGCTGCTCTATCCGACTGAGCTACAGGCGCAACGGGCGATCGCTGGCTGCGTGGTCGGGGCGAGAAGATTCGAACTTCCGACCCCCTGCGCCCAAGGCAGGTGCGCTACCAGGCTGCGCCACGCCCCGACAAGAAGCGAAATGCTATCACATCGCCTCGTCCAGCTCAACGGGGAAAACGGGGGATCAACCGCCCCACCGAAGAGCCCGCGACGCGGCTAGCGCGAGGGCCAGGAGCACGAGCAGGGCGCCCCACGTGGCGAGGCTTCGGCGCACGGCCTTCTTGGCTTTCTCCGCCTCCCACCACCGGTGGGGCCGGACCCCCTTGGCCAGGAACGTGACCACCCCGGCCAGGTTCAGGCACACCCAGTTGGCCACGAACAGGAGCCCCGCGCCGCCGGCGTCCGCCCAGTGCCCGGAGCCGGCGAGTAGCCCCGCCGTCACCAGCGGCGGCAGCAGGGCCACCGCGACCATGACCCCGATGAGCCCCCCGCCGGTTCCGCCCGTGGCGGAGAGGGCGCCGGCGGCGCCCGCGGCCAGGGCCAGCACGAGGTCCCCGAATCCCGCCCGGGTGCGGGAGGCGATCTCGGGGAGGCCGGGGTCCACGGGCAGGATCGCCCCGGCGGCCACGGACAGGGCGAGAGCCAGGCCGGTGCCGACCGCCCCGGCTCGCACGGCCCGGCGCCACAGGGGCCCGTCGCCCACGGTCACGGCCAGCGACGAGGCGAGGATCGGGCCGAGGAGCGGAGCGATCACCATGGCGCCGATCACCACGGCCGGGTTCGACCGCAACAGCCCCACCACGGCCACCACGGTGGCCAGCCCCGTGAGTACGAGGAAGTTCGCCCCGGCATCGGCCCCCGGCTCCACGTCGGCATAGAGTTCCTCGCGGCTGATCCTCCCCCGGGGCGGCGCCGCGGCCTGGGGTGTCGGGGAGGGCGGGGGTTCCGGCCGGGGCAAGGTGGCCTCCACCGGCAGCAGGAGGAGCCGGAAGTCCGGGGTGTGGCCGAAGTGCGTGTCCAGGTGGTCCACCACCTCCTCGGCGTGCTCGGCGTCCAGGAGGGCCCGCACGAGGACCTTGCCCTCGGCCAGATCGTCGATCCAGTGGCCAAGGACAGGCGCCTCTTCCAGGTGCCGGCGAAGGGCGTCCCGATGGGCCCGGGGCACCACGCCTTCGAGAAGCCGTAGGTTCACAACCAGCCCCGCCGCCGGAACCAGCGGACCATGCCGATTCCCACCGCCACCATGACCGCCCAGACCGCCGGGTAACCCCACCGCCATTTGAGTTCGGGCATGTGCTCGAAGTTCATGCCGTACACCCCGGCGAGGAAGGTGAGCGGGATGAAGATCGTGGCGATCACGGTGAGGGTCTTCATGACCTCGTTCATGCGGTTCGACAGGCTCGAGAGGTACACGTCGAGGTACCCGGCCAGGAGGTCCCGGTAGGTTTCCACGGTGTCGATCACCTGCACGCAGTGGTCGTACACGTCGCGCAGGTAGGGCCGCGTGGCCTCGTCCACGAGACCGCCCGCGTCCCGTTCCAGGTAGAGGAGGGCTTCCCGCAGGGGCCACACGGCCTTCCTCACGGCGCCCACGGCCCGCTTGGCCTCGTGGATCGCCTGGAGCACCTCCGGGGACGGGTCGGAGAGAATCGGTTCTTCGAGGCCCTCGATCCGGCCCCCGAGCCCCTCGAGGGCGAGAAAGTAGTGGTCCACCAAGAGGTCGAGGACGCAGTAGGCAAGGTAGTCGGCACCGGCCGCCCGCACCCGTCCCACACCCTTGCGGATCCGCTCCCGGAGGGGATCGAGGACGTCTCCGCTGCGCTCCTGGAAGGTCACGACGAACCCCCGGCCCACGACCAGGCTCACGTGCTCGACCCCGAGTCTTCCCGCCTCCTCGTCGAACCGGATCATTTTGGCCACCACGAAGGCGTACTCGTCGAACCCCTCGGCCTTCGGCCGCTGGCGGGTGTTCACCACGTCCTCGAGCACGAGGGGGTGGATCCCGAGGATTCGCCCCACCGCGGCCACGGCGGCCACGTCGTGGACCCCGACCACGTTGAGCCAGGTCACCGAGGGGCGGGAGAGATAGGCACGCAGGGCCTCGGGGCTTTCGAGTTCGTGCTCCTCCACCCGTGAGGCGTCGTAGTCCAGGACCTGGAGCCGGGCCGGCCCCTCCTGGGGTTCCCCCACGTGGACGAGGCTTCCCGGGGGAAGCCCCACCTTGGCGGCCCGGCTCTTGGCGGCGGTCAAGCCTGTCCCCCCGTGTCGCCCACGAGCCGCACCGGGAAGGGGTCGGTGACGCTGCCGGCGTATAGGGTGCGGTGGGGGAAGGGGATCTCGATGCCGGCCTCGTCGAAGGCCTGCTTGATCTCTTCCTGAATCGAGTTGCGAAGGTCGAGGAAGTTCTGGCGCAGGGCCCACACCGAGAACTGGAGGTCGAGCGACGACTCCCCGAACCCGAGGAAGATGATCAAAGGTTTGGGCTCCTCGAGGTACAGCGGGTTCTTGTCGGCCACCCGGAGGAGTACCTCCCGCACCCGGGAGATGTCCTCCTTGTAGGCCACCCCCACCTTCACGTCGAGCCGGCGGATGGGAAACCGTGTGTAGTTGGATATCTCGGCCTTGATCATGGTTTCGTTGGGGATGCGGACAAACACGTTGTCGAAGGTCCGCAGTTTGATGGACAGCAGGTCCACGGAGAGTACCTCGCCCATGGTATCGCCCACCTTGATCACGTCGCCCACGGTGAAGGGCTTTTCCGCCATGAGAAAGAGCCCGCTGATGAGGTTCGAGGCGGAGGTTTGGCTCGCGAACCCCACGGCCACGGTGAGCACCCCGGCCGCTCCCAAAAGTACGCTGAGTTCGAACCCCAGTTCCCGCAGAGCCGACACGGCTGCGAGGCCCATGACACCCCAGAAGGCCAGCCGCCGCACCATGGCGTGCTCCTGGGCGCCGGCGTACCGGGCGGCCACGCGGCCTGCCGCGTTCGCCGCGACCCGGCCGAGCACCCATCCGCCCGCAAGGAGCAGTACCGCGTGGACGACCGAGAGGAATCGTTCGCCGGTCAAAAGGTCCGTGAGAAGGGCTTTTGCATCCACGAGCGGTTCCTTTCGTCAGCCGATGAGCGCGGAGAGGGCCCGGGTCAGGAGGTTCCGGTCCGGGGTTTCCCGGGCCGGGGCGACCGGGGCCGGCCGAGGGGCCTCGGGCGGCGGGGCCCGGCGGATGTCCATCTGGATCCGGGTTTCCTCCTCCCCATCCCCCTCCATCCGCAGGTCTAAGGAGGGGGTCCAGAGGTTTCCGTCGTCCGCCGCAAACAGAGGCAGGTACACCACCGGCAGGTTCAGCCGTTCCACGGGAACCAGCGCTTTGGTCCGGTTCACCAGATCTACGGGCACCACGGCCCGGTGGGGCCGCCGAGGCACCTCTTCGGCCCGCGTGCGGGCCGAGGTCCGTGCCGCGTAAGCGAGTTCCCCCTCGCGGGTATTGGGGCCGAACCAGGTGTCCGAAGATCGGTAGATGGGCACCTCCCGCAACGCCACGGCGCCGGCCTTGACCCGCACCCACACGGGCACGCTCACGTAAAGGCGGGCCTTTTCCTCGGGGGCGAGGTAGAGGGGCACTGCGGGGCGGGAGACCACGGGACGGTCGGGCAGGCAGGGGTCCAGCCGCAGTTCATCCCCCAGGCTCCGGGCGGGGTACCGGCCCTGTTCCGCTCCCTCGTCGGGGAAGGAGGCGGTCGTGGGAACTTCGATCTCCACGGCGTCGTCGTGGGGATCGTGGGTGGAACGGGCGGCCAGGAGCCACTCCTCGGGCCGGCGCTCGGCCCACAGGGTCAGGGCGCCGATCCGCCAGCGGCCGGCGGTTCCGGCCGGAATCCGATACGCGTTCCACCAGGATCGATCGGCCATGGGTTCGTTCTCCTCCCTCCCTTGCCCGCCCCCGGGGAGTATACGAGATTGGCGGTCACGGGCAATAGGCAACCTCGCGGCGTCCGAAGAGCCTCGAACGTCTTCCTTGGTGTCGCTGCGAGTCTGGGCCGGCTTGGAGACGCCCATACTCAAATGGATTGCCGGATGCGGGTGGGGAACTGGCTCCGGCCGGGGGCGAGTGCAGTACCCGATTCGCCGCGCCTTCCCACGCCGTTATCGGCGCGGCAGGCCGCGGCGCCGGTGACGGAAGTTCCGGATCTTCCAAGGCGATCTAAGCCTGGTGGGGGCGCGGCGACGTGAGGGGCCCCATCCGGCTTTCCACCAGCCCCCCACCCGCCGGTTCCCGTAGCGACGACGGGGATCTGGCGAGACTTTCGTTGATAGTGATATACGATCGCCGAAGGTACGACCTGATGGCCGGGCACCGGCGAAGGGGAAGGAGAGGACCGGACGTGAACCGCGTGTTCGTGACCCGCAGGATTCCCCGGGAGGCGTTGGATCTCCTTAATCCCGCCTGCGCGGTGGATCTGTGGGACGACGACCTGCCCCCGCCCAAGGAGGTCCTGCGGGAGCGGGTCCGGGGGGCGGCCGGGCTCCTGTGCCTCCTCACCGACCCGGTGGACGGGGCGCTTTTGGACGCGGCCGGCCCGGGCCTACGGGTGGTGAGCCAGATGGCCGTGGGGGTGGACAACATCGATCTGGCCGCCTGCACCCGCCGGGGCATCCCCGTGGGCCACACCCCCGGGGTGCTCACGGAGACCACCGCGGATCTGGCCGTGGCCCTGCTTCTCGCCGCGGCCCGCCGGCTCCCCGAGGCCCAGGCCGCGGTGCGGGCCGGGGAGTGGACCGCCTGGAAGCCCCTGTGGCTCGCCGGGCGGGACGTCCACGGGGCCACGGTGGGCATCGTGGGGCTGGGCCGGATCGGCCAAGCCGTGGCGCGGCGGCTCCGGGGGTTCGGGTGCCGGCTCCTCTACACGGGCCCCCGGGAGGTGCCGGAGGCCCGGGAGCTGGGGGCCCGCTACGTGGACCTCGATACCCTGCTGGCCGAAAGCGACTTCGTGACGCTCCACTGCCCGCTGACGCCGCGGACCCGCCACCTGATCGACGCGGCGACCCTGGCCCGCATGAAGCCCACGGCCATCCTGGTCAACGCGAGCCGGGGGGCCGTGGTGGACACCGGGGCCCTCCACGAGGCCCTGGCCGCCGGCCGCATCGCCGGGGCCGCCCTGGATGTGACCGACCCGGAGCCCCTTCCGCCCGACCACCCCCTGCTTGCCCTGCCCAACTGTCTGGTGCTCCCCCACATCGGCAGCGCCTCGGTGGCCACCCGGACCCGTATGGCCGTGATGGCGGCCGAGAACCTGCTGGCGGGTCTCCGGGGGGAGCCCCTGCCCCACTGCGCCAACCCGGAGGTGTACCGATCCCAGGAGGGAACTAGGCGATGACCCCCGTGGAACCTGTTGTGCTCGTGGTGAATGGAAGCCCCCGGAAGGGGGGGAACTCGGATCTGGCCGCCGCGCGGGTGCTCGACGGGGTCCGGCAGGCCGGGCGGCGGGGCACCGAGGTGCGCCTGCGGGAGCTCGCGTTCCGCTCGTGCATCGGGTGCGAAGGCTGCCGAAGGGCGGGCCGCTGTGTCACCGAGGACGATCTGGCCGGGGTGTATCCGGAGGTGGAACGCTCCCAGGGCATCGTGCTCATCTCACCGGTCCACAACTACAACGTTACCGCCTGGATGAAGGCGTTCGTCGACCGGTTGTACTGCTACTACGAGTTCGAGGAGCCCCGGCCGGGGCCTTGGTCGAGCCGGCTCGCGGGGCAGGGTCGGAAGGCGGCGGTGGTGGCGATCGGCGAGCAGCACGCCCGCGAGGACATGGGGTTCACCCTGGAGGCCATGGCCTGGCCCCTCAAAGCGCTGGGATACGAGGTGGTGCGGGAGGTGCCGGTGCTGGGGGTGTTTGGCCGGGGGGAGTTGGCCGGCGCCCGGGACGCCTTGGCCGAGCTCGAGACCTGCGGGCGGGAGTTGGCCGCGGCTCTGGGGTGACGCCGTTGCCCGGTGAGGCGTTCCCGAAATCCCGCGGTGTTCCAAGTAACTTCGGCTAGGCGGCTGGGCTGCTTGGCAGCTAGGCGGCTAGGAACATTCGGGATTCCAGCGTCATCGGGTCGGCCACCCGTTGGGAGCGATTGCCGTACCAGGGGCCAGAATTCGGAGGTCAGAAGTCGAAGGACCCCTGTCCTCTGTCGTCTGGCCTCTGGTACCTGACACGGTCTCCGGTCCCGTCGTCCGAGCGTCTGTGATTCGCCGCTCGCACGACGCGGAAGTGTTGTTTTTGCAAACAGGCCGCGTCCCGCGGCCTGCGGGAGTTTCTGTGTAGCCGCCGGAGTAATAAAACTTTTTGCGAGACGGGCCACTGACATGAAAAACGGGCACCCGGCGAAACCGGGTGCCCGTTTCCGTTGCCTGGTAGCGGGGGCAGGACTTGAACCTGCAACCTTCGGGTTATGAGCCCGACGAGCTACCAAATTGCTCCACCCCGCGACACGCAAGTCGCATTATACGCAGCAGCGGGTTGGTGTCAACCCCTTGTGAACGCTTTTCCTTGACCGGGGCCGCTCGTCACTCGTACTTTGTCTGTTTCCCCCCGACGGTCCTCGGCACGCTCCCTTCCGGCGTTCCCCCACAGGAAAAGGGGCCCCTGCGAGGCCCCTTTCCCAACACGCCCCGGCCGGCGCTAGGCCAGGTCGTGGAACCCGACGCCGTCGGCCTCCAGCGCCTGGCGCATCTTCTCCAGGGCTTCCACTTGGATCTGCCGGATCCGCTCCCGGGTCACCCCGAAGATCTTGCCGATCCGCTCCAGCGTCATGGGTTCCCCGCCGTCGAGACCGAATCGCAGGGTGAGGATTTTCTTCTCCCGATCGGTCAGCACGCCGATCTTGGCGCGCACGAGCTGGACAACCCTCTCGCGCAGGAGGCCCTCGGTCGGGTCCGGGGCGTCGGGGTCTTCCAGCTTGTCCTGAAGGGTGAAATCCCCGTCCACGTCCAGCGCCTGGTCCATGCTCAGGGTGCGCCGCTGGATCTTGAGGAGCCGGTCCACGTACTCCATTCGGAAGCCCGTTTCCTCCGCCAGTTCCTCCACGGTGGGCGTCCGTCGAAGCGCCCGCGTGAGGCTCTCGGTGACCCGACGCAACCGGTCGAGGTCGTCCGAGACGTGCACGGGAAGCCGGATCGTCCGCACCTGGTTCGTGAGGGCGCGTTCGATGGACTGGCGGATCCACCAGGTGGCGTAGGTGGAGAACCGGCAGCCCTTGGAGGCCTTGAACCGTTCCACCGCCTTGATGAGCCCCACGTTCCCCTCCTCGATCAGATCGAGGAACGGCAGACCCCGGTTCACGTACCGCTTGGCAATCTTCACCACGAGCCTGAGGTTCGATTCGATCATGCGGCGGCGGGCCGCCTCGTCGCCCTTCTCGATCCGCAGGGCCAGCTCGATCTCCTCCTGGGGGGTGAGGAGCCGGGTCTTGCGGATGTCCTTGAGATAGAGGGCCATGGAACTGGCCGAGGTGTGGGGATCGCGGCGTTCGGAGGGGGCGGGCGTGCTGGCCAGGGCTTGCGGACTCATCGACGCGCTCCTTTCGGGAAAAGCGATACGAACGAGTCCGCAATATAGCGGTCCGGTGCCCGCGGCCGAAGGGGGGGAGACGGCGTTTTACCCGATCGGGCTCTAAAGATACCCAAACGGTCCACAATGGGGTATCCGTCCGGTTCGCCCCCGGCTTTGCTGCTAGGGCGCCCACCGGGTGAACACGAAATCGTGGTCCTTGACGTTGGCCTCGTGGCAGGGAAAGCAGGTTTCGTAGAGCATCATGTCCCCCACCGGGGTTCCGTCGGGTCGGAACCGGCCGAATCCCCAGCCCCCGGTCTTGGCGAAGCGCTTCGTGTCCTTCTCCATGATCTCCACGCTCACCGGCTCCCCCGGCACGGTGGCCGCCTCCCACTCGGCGCTCTTCACGGCCTTGTACACGAGTTTCGCGATCTTCGAGCCGTCCGGGAAGGGAAGGGTGCCGTTGCGGTACGCCTCGGCCATCACCGGGTTGGCCAGCATCATCCGAATGTGGCCCTTATCGGTCCGAAGGCTCGGCGCCACCGCAGTCCAGTTGCGGTAGTCGGCCGGGAGTTCCACGCCCGTGGGGGCGGTGGGCCCGCCGGCGCCGACGGGAACGGTCCAAAGGAAGAGGGCGGCCAGGGCCAGGAAAACGCGCGTTGCGGGGCGCATCTGGTCCTCCTTTCGTCGCGGTGGCGGTGGTAGGATGTGCCGACCCGAGCCTATCTCCGCGAGAACGGGTGTCAAGGGCGCGGAGATGCCGACCCCTTCGTGGGCGGTTCGGCGAAACGGAGGCCGAGATGGGAAGATCGGACGTCGTGTGGGAGGCGGGGGAACGCCTTTTCCAGAACCTCGCGTTTCTCGCCGCGGGAAGCGCGCTGTGCGCCCTGGCCATCAACGGGATTCTCGTACCCCACGGGTTTTTGAGCGGGGGCGTGGCCGGGGTGGCCCTCGAGATCCACTACCTGTTCTCGAAGATACCGGTGAGCTGGGCCTACCTGGCCCTCAACGTGCCGCTCTTCGCCGTGGCGTGGCGGTTCGTGGGGCGGCGGTTCTTCCTTTACAGCCTGGTGGGCGCCGTCCTGTTCACCCTGGCCTTGGACTGGATCCACTGGGCCGTGCCGGTGGGGGACCGGATGCTGGCGGCCCTGCTGGCCGGGATCCTGAGCGGCGCAGGGTCCGGGTTGATCCTGCGCTCCCGGGGGTCGGCCGGGGGGACCGACGTCCTCTCCGTCATGCTGTACCAGCGCTTCTCCGTGCGGCTCGGCACCACGGTGCTCGTGTTCAACGCGATCGTGCTCAGCGTCGGGGCGGCGATCTTCGGGCTCGACCCCGCCCTGTACACACTCGTGCACATCTTCGTGGCGAGCCGAGGCGTGGACCTGGTGGTCACCGGGTTGAGCCAGCGCAAGGCCGCGTTCATCGTGTCCCGGCGCTGGGAGGAGATTCTTCGGCACGTTTTGGCCGAGATCGGGCGGGGGGTCACGGTGCTCGAGGCCCACGGCGGGTACACCGGGGAGGAGGAGCATGTGCTCTACACCGTGATCACGTTCCGGGAGTGGCCGCGGCTCAAACGGGCCGTGCGGGCCATCGACCCGGAGGCCTTCGTGGTGGTGACCGACACCCTGGAGGTCCTGGGCCAGCGCATCGGAAACGAGCCCCACTGGTGAGGAGGCGGGGAGGCTCGGATCCCGCCCCCTCGGAACTCGGAGCCGGCCTTCTCGGGGGCCGGACGCGTCGGGACATCCGGGGACGCGTTCGCGCCCCGGATGGCTGTTCACGCGCCCGGTGCGGCTTCCATGATGCGCCAGCCGACCCGTCCGTCTTCCTCCATCCATATCTCGTAAGTGACTTCCCCGCGGGTTTCCAGGAGTTCGGCGGCCTGTCTCCGGAGCCTCGGGAAGTCGGCCGTGGCGAGGAACCGCCCCAGGATCTCGACCCTGCGGCCCGACTCCGGGTCCGGTTTGTCTTCGGCCAGGAGCCGGGCGGCGGCCTCGCGGTAGGCTTCGGCGGCAGCGTGCTGGATGCACCGATCCTTTCGGGCCCTCAGGACGACGGGCCCCATCCTTGACCTGCTTTCCCCGTTTTGGCTTCTCACGAAAGCCCTCCGAGGCCCCTGCGGGGCCCTACCACGCGGGAACATGACGGCCGGACCGGGGCACGGTGTGCGAACTCCTAGCGGAAGTCCCACGGATCTCCCTCGGGTCGCGCGTCGCGGGGGACCACGGCGTATCCTCGCGCGGGAGCCGGGCAAAAAAAAGCCCCGGGGGGAGGAGGAACCCGCCCGGGGCGTACGGGGGAATGCGACCCTGTGGATCAGGGTCGGGACAGGGTCTGGAGGAAGCAGCCGGTGGATCCGCTGTCCCCCTCCGGGGTGGGGGTGGGTTGCGGCTCCTCGGCCGTCACCGGCTCCTCGCCCGGCTCCACCGGGGTGAGGCCGGCCAGTTTCGCAAACGCGTGGGCCGCCTCCTCGGTGTGCTCCAGGATCTCGGCCTGGCTCGCGCCGATGAGGTCACCCGGGGTCACCATGCCGGTCGCCGGAACCGTGGAGAAGTCGGGGCTCACGTCGTCCGTGTCGCCGTCGCGGTTTACGTCCACGCCGTGCACGTACCCGATCTCGGGCTCGACCCAGATCTTCCCCTTGGCCACGAGTTCGTCGAAGTTCTCGATGGTCCACGGCAGGAACGTGACCGTGCGGTTCGACAGTCGGGCGTTCATTACCACGTCCGGGTCGCCGCCGTACACGGGGTTCGTCCCCTGGGCGTGGCAGTCCACGCACTGCCGGGTCTTTCCGGCCTCCGCCGCGCCCGGGGGCGGCAGCAGCTTCCCGGTGTCCGGGTCGATCCCGCCGAGCTTGTCGTAGTCCTTGGCCGCCCCCAACGCCTGAGATGCGGGAAGCACATTGTGGGTTACGGTGAAATAGTGGGCCACGATCGCAAGCCTAAGGCCCGTGTCGTAGTCGGGGGAGGGCCGGCCCGCGTATTCGTCTTCCTTCTCCAGTACGGTGACGAGGGCGCTGCGCACGAGGTCAAGCTCGGTCTCGTTGGAGATCTCGGGCCGCAGGTCGAAGTTGTCGTCCCACACGATGGTGGCCGGGTCGTAGTCCGTGATCGTTCCGTTCTCGTCCCGGGTGACGGTGCTCGAGAGCAGCACGATCCCCATCTGGTGCCGGCCGGGCATGACCTCCCGGGACACCGCGCCCGCGAGCATCGAATTCAGTTCCCGCGGGGCCAGCACGCGCATGCTGGCCGGGTCGTCCGGCTCGTAGTACACCCAGGTCACGGCGGCCACCGGGTTCCCGGGGTAGATCTTAATCTTCCCGTCCCGGTCGGGCTTCTTGTAGAGCACCGGGGTGAACTCGAAGTAGCTCTTGCCGTTGGCCGTGGCGAAGAACTCCCCGATGCTCTCCGGCGAGAAGTTCCCCTCGGCGTCCGGGGTGGGGATCGTGGCCGAGCCGTCCGGGTCGGTCATGAGGGTGTAGAACATGGCATAGGGGTCCAGGGGCCGGTCCGTGCCGAACCCCGGCGTCTTCCCGTCCATCTGCAGCTTCGCGGCCACCAGAGGGTCGGGCCCGTTGGGGTCGAAATAGGCGATGGAGGTGACCATGTCCATGCCGAACAGCGGGTTCGACTGGCCGGCCCACTGGAGCCCGCCGATGCCGTAGAAGGGCGCCGCCGCGTAGTAGCCCGGCTGGGGGTCCTGGATGCCGAAGGCGCCGAAGAACGAAAACGGCACCATCTGGCTGACGTCGCCCGGGTCGGCCGGGTTCGGCATGAACCGGGAGTCGAAGTTGTAGGTGAACCCCATGGAGTAGTCGAAGGCCCGGAACGGCCAGTAGCGCTTGTAGGGGATGTGGCAGGTTTCGCAGGCCACGTGCTCGAAGTGGTCCGCCACGATCTCCTCGGAGCCGAAGTTCTCCCGGTGGGCCAGGGTCATCTGCTCGAGCCCGTGGCAGTCGGTGCACACCTTGACCTTCTCGAAATCGAGGTCGTTTCGCACCGTGCCGCCGGTGTCGATGCCCTTGCCAAAGTTGTGGTCGGGCGCGGCCGGCCCCTCGGCCTTGGTGGCGTGGCAGTCCACGCACTCCACGCCCCGGGCGGCGTGCACGTCGTATCCCACGAGGTCCCCCGGGCTTTTCTGCCCGGCCTCCACCTGCTCGAGGGCCCGGTCGTAGTCCTCCTCCCCCTCGTACTCCATCTTCCAGAAGGTTCCCCGCTTGGGGACGTCGGCCTTCATGCCCATGACGTCGGGCCGGATGTAGAGGCCCTTGTTCACCGGGTCGCGGAAGCCCACGTGGCAGCGGCCGCAGATGAGGTCCCACTTGTGGCCGCCGGTGTCGTCGCTCGCCAGTAGCGGCGCCTTCGTGCCGCTTTGGGCCGCGAACAGGGCAAGATCGTCCGGGTCGTAGTAGGTCTCGACCGTGAAGTAGTTTTGGACCTCGTCGGGCACCTGCCCCAGGGTCACCCCCGGCTTTTTCACCAGCTTCACGTAGGCCAGGGGCACGCCGTCGCCGTCGAGGTCGAGGCCCATGAGGCCCCCGGTGGCCGCGTACTTGAAGTAGTACCCGAGGAATTTGCGGCTGCCCCACACCTTGTCGCCGTTCGCCGCCGTCACGACGTTCACGGCCGGGTTGTAGGCGTTGTGCATCTTGAACCCGCTCGTGCCCCCGGCTTCGTCGGGTTTTCCGCCCTCCACCATGGGGACCTTGACCGAGTCGCGGGTGCTCGCCACCGGCGAGTTGGGTGCCGCGTAGAAGTTCCCGCCCTCGAACGTGCCGGACAGCGGGCTCGAGTACCGGTCGATGGAGAACACCTCGTACCCTTCGGGGACCTCCTCGGCCGTCGGATAGCGGCCCACCGAGATCGCCAGGATGTCGGCGTAGTCGTCCCGGGCCTCGTTCATCTTGGCGATAACGAAGATCTTGAGCCGGGGCGCGTAGTTCTGGGCGTCGATGCCGTCGGCCGTGTGGAGCCGGTTCTCGTAGGGGTCCAGGTGGCAGGTGAGGCACTCCGCCTCCAGCACCCCGCTCTCGCCCCAGTCGTGGAGATGGGGGGCCGAAAGCGCCGGCGAGGGGCCGCCGCCCATGAGGTCGCGGGCCATGTGGAAGGGCGCCGCGCCGATGTCCTCGATGTCGTAGCGGTAGTAGTCCCCGTTCAGACGGCCGAACTCACCGGCCTCAATGGCCTCGCGGTTCTCGGTGAAAAACTCGTCGTACCGGTTTCCGAACCGATCGATCTCATAGGCCCCTCCCCCCATGTGGCAGGAGGTGCAGGTGGCGATCTCGTCGGCCGTGCCGATGTCGAACCGGGTGTGGTCCTCGTTGTTCTGTGCCGCCAACTGGCGGTACGAGGGCGGTCACCAGGCCCCGAACTGGCCGGGCGACGAGATGTTGTAGAGGGTCGGCAGGGTTTCGAGCACGCCGCCGGGGCCCGCGAGCACCTTCCCCAGGTCGTCGGCGAACCCGTCGCCGTCGGCGTCCACCCGCTCGTCCAGGCCGAGCTGGAAGTGGTAGGCCGAGGTGATCTTCTCGTAGGAATGGCAGAGGCTGCAGGTTTCCTTCGGGCTCATGGGCGGGCCCGCCACCAGGGCAGCGTCTTGGCCGTTGGCCGGGAGGGTTTTCGCGGCGTCGAGGTTTTGCCGCACCGGGTCCCCCACGCCGTCTCCGTCGGCGTCGGCGTAGGTGCGGATCTCGATGGCCGGGTGCGCCGCGGCGGGCGCCGCCGCGGCCAGGAGCCCGGGCAGGGCGAGGCTGGTGACGAGGATCGGGATCTTTCGCATGGCTCCTCTCCGTGGGGTTGGGTCTGGGGGGCCGGGTGGGCCCCTAGGTCAAAATCGGTGTCGCGGGTCCGCGTTTCGCGTCAGTACCCCTGGGGGTGGCACGCGAGGCACGCGGCCTCGGTGCGGGTGTGGCACACCCGGCAGTTCTCCCGTTCGGCTGCGCCCCGGATCCGGTGGCCCGAGGCGAGCCAGCCGTTGCGGGGCGAGTGGCTCCGGGGGGCCTCCCGGTGGCAGTCCGAACAGAACGTGGCCGTGTGGCACGCCCGGCAGTTGTCCCGGTCGTGCCGGGCCTCCAGGCCGTGGCTGCGGTCTTTCCATCCCAGGGTGTGGCTCCGGGGCTTCTCGGTGCGGTGGCAGGTCCGGCAGGCGTCCGGGCCGGGGTGGCAGAGGCGGCAGGCGGCCTCCGTGAGGTCTTCCCGCTGGCCGTGGCGCTTCTCCCAGAGCCCGTCGTGGGAGGGGGGCTTTTCGCCCACACGGATCCGGCGATGGCAGGTCGAGCACTCGGCCGGCGCCTGGTCGCCGTCGTGGCAGCCCATGCACACCTCCATCCCCGGAAACTCCACCCCGGCCAGGTTCTCCGCCCCGGGGGTGGCGCCGTGGCACCGGGAGCAGTCCACGTCCTCGTGGGGGCCGTGGTCGAACACCACGTCCCCGTACGTGCGGCCCCGTGGTGCCTTGGACACGGCGTAGTCCTCGTCCCCGGACCGGGTGTGGCAGGTGAGGCACGCCTCCGAGGGGTTCCCCTCGTCGATCTCGTGGCACTCCTTGCACGGTTCCATGCCGGTCCGAAGCCCGTCCGCCCGGTGGCAGTCGGTGCAGGCCGCCTCCCCGGCGTGGAGGGCGTGGGAAAACCGCAGGCCCGTGTCCTCGCGGCACCCGGCGGCGAGGGCGAGGGCGGCGGCGAACGCGGCTATCGAAACGGATCGCAGCTTCATGGCGTATCCCCTGGGCATCAGAACCGGACCGTGAGGCGGGTTTCCAGCGTGTGAACCTGGTCCACGCCGTAGAGGTCCTCGAGGAGGTCGTCGGTTTCCCGGCGGTAGACGAGGTCGGCCGACCACCGGGACGCGTGGCGGTACCCCAGCCCCAGTTCCAGGCTGTGGGCAACCAGGTTTTCCAGGTCGTTGTTCAGGTCCTCGTCCTTGCGATAGTAGGAGGCCGAGGCGAGGAACGAGCCGAGGAAGGCCTGCTCGGCGTCCGCCCAGTAGGAGAGGCTTCGGGCCTCGTGGCCGGCCAGTCGGTCCTCCCTCCACCACGAAACCCCGCCGCGCAGCACAAATCCCGGGATCCCGGGTTCGAAGAGACCGAGCCCCAACTGCACCACGTCGAAGCTCGTGTTCGAGGGGTCCTCGTAGTGGTCCTCGTCGATGAGGTCGCGCTTGGTGTAGGCGCCACTCAGGGTCACGTGGCGTCCAAGGGCCTGCTCCACGGAGAGGCGAACCTGGTTGTACGGGCCCTGGCGCTCCAGGCTCAGGCGCTCGAGCCGGTAGCGGCCGGGATCGGCGTCGGCCGTGAAGTCGAGGAGAAAGTCGTCGTCCTCCTCGTTGCCGATCTTCTTGTAGATCGAGGCGGTGACCTCGGTCCCCGTGGGGTCCCACCAGGCCGTCACCGACGCCTCGGCCTCCCGCAGATCGCCGTTGACCCACTCGGCGGTGGCCTTGCTCCACGCCAGGTCCGCGAGCCGGTGCCGGAGGGTCAGCCGGGTGAGATCGTCGAACGAATCGAGGTAATCGGCCCGCGCGGTCACGTTCCACGGAAGGCCGAGCTCGAAAGCCCCGCCCCACACGTTGTCGTGTTCGAGGTCGTCGTAGTACTGGACCAGCCGTCCCCCGAACCCCTCCAGGGCCACGCGACCCATCGGGCCCGGGCCTTTCGCCGTGAAGCGCGCGGCGCCTCCGTCCAGGTGCACGGCCTCCGCGCTCTCCCAGGAGAACCGGCCGGCCGTGAGGCCCGCCCACGGCGCCGGGTTCACCTCGAGCCCCAGGTCGTAGACGAACAGGTGGCGCCCGTTGGGAAACCGGTCCACGGAGGAGTAGAAGACCGAGTCCTCGCCCTCCTGGCCGAGATCCCACCGGAACGCGCCCGACGCGAACGCCCGGGCGCCCAGGGGCAGGCCGTCGGCCTCGAGGACCAGAAACTCGGAGCCGTAGGCGCCCCGATCGTCCTGGCCCGGGTCCGCGTCGGCCCAGGAAGTCCGGAGCTCGGTGCGCGAGGTGCCCGAGAGATCCCAGGCCGGGGCGGGAGCGGCCGGGGTGATCCAAAGAACCGTGCCCAACACCAAGAGGGTTCGTTTCATGGCTTCCTCAAGAGCCGGGGTGGGGGGGACGGGTTACGCACGAAGGGCGCCTTGATGCAGGCACCGTACCACCGAGTGCCCCAGGCGCAAGAAAAGTCATAACCTGTTGAAATGCCGTCAGGTCTAGACCGTCTCCGCCCCGCGGCCAGGCCGCGTTCCGAGGGGTAAATGTTTCAGGTGTTGCGCGTTTCTGAAACGCAAAGAAACGTTTGGTGAAAAATTGCACTAAATCTGCGGCGATCTCCGCAGGTATTCATCTTAATCCGACCGGGGAATGACCACCCCGACCTGGACGGCGCGGGCGATGGCGCGGCTAAAGCCCGGGGCCCTCCGCGCCGATCCGGTACCCCGAGCGCTCGTTTTCGGGGAGAGGACCGTCATGCCGCTGGAAGGGACGCTGAGCTACCGGGATCTGGCCCACCTGCTCCAGGTGGTGGGCAGTTCCAGAAAGTCGGGAGTGTTGGAGATCCGCCACGAGGACCGGGTGGCCCGCCTCGTGTTCCGGGACGGTCGGCTCATCCGGGCCGAGTCGAACCAGCGCCATCCGGAGATCGGGGAGCTCCTGGTGCGCGCGGGGGCGTTGAGCCCCCAGGATCTCCAGCGGGCGCTGACCCTGCAGCGGGCCACCGGGGAGGACCGGCGGCTCGGCACGCTCCTGTGCGAGGAGTTCGGGGTGGCCCCGGAGGCGATCCAGGAGGTGCTGGCTCGGCAGTTCCGGGAGATCGTGTTCGATGTGCTGCGCTGGCCCGGGGGCCGGTTCCGGTTCGAGTTTGGGGCCCCGGACGAGGTGATGGACCGGTTCTCCCTAAACCCGTCGGCCTTCATCTTGGAGGTCGGGCTCCAAGCCGGGTTCCTGGCGGAGGAGGGGCTGGCGGACGACGACGAACTGGGCGTGCCCAAGGTGGTCATTGATCTGGGCACCGAGAGCCTTCGGGACGCCTGTGCCGATCTGTTCCGGCGGAAGGGCCGGGAGGTGGTCCTGGTGCCGAACCCCGAGCGGCTCGGCGCGGTGCTGGGAGAATGGCCGGTTCGGGCGCCCTTGCCCTGGATCGTGACCGGGTTGCCGGCCGAGCCCTCCGAGGCCGACTGGGCCCGGCTCGAGGCGATCCGGGCGGTGCAGCCGGCGGTGGCCCTGGTGGTCGTGGGCGAGTCCCGGGAGCCCGCGGTGCGGTCCCGGGCCCGGGCGGCCGGGGCCGACGCCTACGTGCCGGCGCCCCGGCCGGGCGATCTGGCCGGGCCCCAGGCCGAGGCGCATCTCGAGGTGTTCCTGCTCCAGCTCCAACGGGCGATGGAGCAGGCGTCGGCGGGCGGGCCGCCCAGCGCCCGGGAGGCCGAGGCGTGAGCGCGGCCGACGCGAGCGTCCAAGAGTTCTTGGCCGAGGCCGAGGACATCCTGGAGCACCTGGAGGACGACCTCGCTTCGCTGGAGCAGACCGCCGAGGGGGACGAACCCGACCCCGAGGTGGTGAACAGTATCTTCCGGGGCGCCCACAGCCTCAAGGGCATCTCGGCCATGTGCGGGTTCTCCCAGATCACCGAGGTGGCCCACAAGACCGAGACCCTCCTCGACGCGATCCGCATGGGGCGGGTGGGGTGCTCCCGGCCAGTCATGGACCTCCTCTACCAGAGCGTGGACCTCCTCAAGACCCTGTGCGGCCGGCTGGCCGGCGGGGGGGAGCCCGAGGACCCCACGGTGCCGGGGTTCGTGGAGCGGTTGATCCGGGCGGCCGAGGGGGACACGGCCGAGCCCCAGGATGAGATGGCCGGGTTGGGGCTCGGCGAAGACGTCCTCGCGGTGCTCACCGAGTACGAGCGGCACCGCCTCGAGGCCACCCTCAAGAATCCCAAGCGCACCCTGGTGCGGGTGCGGGTGTCGTTTCCGTTCGAAACCTTCGACACCGACCTCGAGGTCCTGAACGCCACGCTCAAGGAGCTCGGGGAGATCATCTCGACCCTGCCGGGGGCCGGCGACGCCGCCCCCGACCGCATGGAGTTTCAGCTCCTCGTGGGGCTCAAGGCCGACGTGGAGGCCGCCCGGAGCGCGGTGGCCCTCCACGGGGCCGAACTGGAGGTGATCGGGCCGCCGAAGGCGGCGCCCGGCTCTGCGGCGCCGGAGCCGCCCCCCCCACCGCCGCAGGAACCCGCGGCCCCCGAGCCGGTCTCCGCCGGCCGGCCCGACGCGGCCGGGGGGGAAGGGCTTCGGAGCCTGAGCCAGTCGATCCGGGTCGATCTGGGCAAGCTCGACGCCCTCATGAACCTGGTGGGGGAACTCGTGGTCACCCGCAGCCACATCCACCTCGTCGTGGACCGGCTCCGGCAGGAGCAGGGCCTCACCGGGGACGTGCTCGAGCTCGCCAAGGCCCAGAAGGCCCTGGACCGGCGGCTCGCCGAGCTCCGGGAGGCCGTGATGGAGGTGCGGATGGTGCCCCTGGGGCAACTCTTCTCGAAGCTCCAGCGCACCCTCCACAAGATCCTGCGCACCATCGACAAGGAGGTGGACCTGGAGATCCGGGGCGCCGACACCGAGATCGACAAGCTGATCGCCGAGGAGCTCAGCGACCCCCTGATCCACGTGATCCGAAACGCCGTGGACCACGGCATCGAGCCCCCCGAGGAGCGCGAGGCCAAGGGCAAACCCCGCAGGGGCCGGATCGAGCTCGCCGCGTACCAGAGGGGGAACCACGTGGTGATCGAGGTGGCCGACGACGGGGCCGGCATCTCCCGGGACCGGGTGCTCCGGAAGGCGGTGGAACGGGGCCTGGTGGAGCCCGGGGCCGAGCTCACGGACAAGGAGGTGTTTGCTCTGCTGTTCCAGCCGGGGTTTTCCACCAAGGACCAGGCCACCGAGATCTCGGGCCGGGGGGTGGGCATGGACGTGCTGCGGAAGAACATCGCCCGCCTGTCCGGCATGATCGAACTGGTGAGCCAAGAAGGGCGGGGCACGAAGGTCACCGTGGTGCTCCCCATCACGATGGCCATCATCCAAGCCCTGATCGTGCGCACGGGGGATGCTCGGCTCGCGGTGCCCCTGAACAGCGTGCTCGAGACCGTGTCGCTTGAGGAGGCCGAGACGGACCGGATCGAGGGCCGGCCCGTGCTGCGGCTGAGGGCCGATACCCTTCCGCTGGTGCGCCTGGATCGGGCCCTGGGGATCTCGGGCACCGCGGAGCCCGACGGCGGCTACGCGGTGGTGGTCGGCGTGGCGGAGAAGCGGATGGCGTTCGCCGTGGACGAGTTGTTGGTGCAGCAGGACGTGGTGATCAAAAGCCTCGGGTCCCGGCTCAAGGAGGTGCCCGGGATCGCGGGCGCCACGGATCTGGGCGACCAAAGGCCGATTCTGGTGGCCGACGTCGCGTCCCTGGTGAAGGAGGCTGCGGCCCATGCCTGAGGCGGGTGACGGGCTAGCCCGGTGGCGGGAGCGGCTTCGGGCCGCCCTGGACGCCGACGCGGCGTCCGAGGCGGGGGGGCCGGAGGCGCGGCCGGCGGACCGGCTCGAGTTCCTCGAGGTGGAGTCGGCGGGAGAGCGCTACGGCTTCCCGGTGGGAGCGGTGGCGGAGATCCTACGGCCCCGGCCCGTGACCCCGGTTCCCCGGACGCCCCCGTGGGTCCTGGGCATCGCGAGCCTGCGCGGGGCGATGCTGCCGGTGGTGGACCTTGCGGCGCGCATCGGGATCGGGCCGGGGGGAGAGGCCCCCGGGGAGCGGATCGTGGTGCTCCGGGACGGGGCCGAGGCGATGGGGTTTCGGGTGGACCGGGTCCTGGGGGTGGTCCGGTTCGACCCGGCAGAGGTCCGGCAGATGGAGGACGACCCGTTCCTCACCGGCATGGCGAGCGATCACGAGGGGCGGACCCTGGGGATCCTCTCGCCCGGGGGGCTCTGCGCGTTTCGGGTGGAGGAGGCCGGATGACCGAGGGCGCGTTCCAGTTTCTGTGCCTCGAGGTCGGGGGGCGCCGGTTCGCCTTCGACATCCGGGTCGTGGGCGAGATCCTGACGCCCCGGCCCCTGGTGCCGGTGCCGGGGTCCCCGCCCGAGCTCCGGGGGGTGTTCAACCTGCGGGGCGAGCTCGTGCCCGTGGTCGACCTGCACCGGATCCTGGGCCAGCCCGGGCCGCCCGAGGAAGGGGAGGAGGCGAAGCTCCTGGTGCTGCGGTGCCGGGGACGCACCTTTGCCGTGGGGGTGGACCGACTGGGCGAGGTGGAAACCGTGTCCCCCGAGGGTTTGGAGCCCATTCCCGGGGTGGAGGACCCGGCCCGGGGGCTCGTGGTGGCCATGTTCCGGCGGCGGGATGCGGCCGAAGACGTCGTGTTGGTGATCCGGGCGGGCGCGGTGCTGCCAGGCCCGGCGGGTGAGGAGGTGGTGCATGGACCGCTCTGATGCCAAGTGGTGGGCCGCAGCCGGCATTCTGGCCGGCGCCTCCGCCGGAGCGGGGCTCGCGTTCGGAACCTGGGCGCTCGCCGCGGCAGCGGCCGCAGGGGTGGGGCTCGGGGTGCTGGGAGGGCGCGCCGTGCGCGAGGCGTGGGCGAATCGGGAACGCGAACTCGAGGCCGCGGTGCGCGACCCCGACCGACCACGGCCCGCCTGGCTCGCCGAACTCGTGGAGGAACTGGAGGAGGTCCGCCGGGCCCGGGCCGAGGCCGAGGCCCGGGCCGCAGCCGCGGAGGCCGAGGCGGCCGCCACCCGCCAGGCCGCCGAGGCCGAACTCTCGGAGATCCGCGCCACCGTCCGGCAGGTGCTCTCCCAGGCGGCGCCGGCGCAGCCGGCGGAAAACCCGTGCCGGCTCCTCGACCCCGTGCTCTCCGACGTCCTGGCCCACGCCGAGGAGCAACGAAGGGGGATCGAGGACCTGGCCGAGGCGCTCGCCGAATGGGTGGGCCGCATGGGGACGGCCGCCCGGGAGTGGGAGGAGACGGCCCGGGCCCTGGAGGATCTCTCGGCCTGGCACGAGGGGGCGGCGGGTGCCCTGGGGCTGTTGGAGACCGTCTCCTGGCCCGCGACCCGGGTGCCGGAACTGGAAGCCATGGCCGAGGCCGCGGGACCCGTGGCCCAGGGGCTCGAGGACTGCGTGCGACGGTTCGAGCGGCTGCGGGCGCGGTGGGACGAGGCCACCTCGGCCATCGGAACCCTGGGAGAACGCATCCAGTCGGTGGGGGCGATCCTCACGGTGATCGAGGACGTGACCGAGCAGACGAACCTGTTGGCCCTGAACGCGGCGATCCTGGCGGCCCAGGCCGGGGAGCACGGCCGGGGGTTCGCCGTGGTGGCCGACGAGATCCGGGACCTGGCCGAGCGCACCGCGGAGTCCACAAAGGAGATTGGGAATCTCGTGGAGACGATCCAGGCCGAGTCGGCCCGGGCCGTCCGGCTCCTGAACGACGAGCGGACCGCCCTGGCCGACGGGGTCGAAGGACTGGCGAAGGCGGTGGCCGGTGCCACCGGGTGGGTCCGGGGGCTCGGGGAGGTCCGTGAGGCCCTGGGGGGCTGGGCGGCTGAAATCGAGGCCCTCCACCGCCGGGTGGAGGAGGTCACGGGGAGGCTTCGAGAGGCGCCGCCGCCCCCGAACGCCCCGGCCGTGCCCGAGGTGCCCGAGGATGCGGACGCTCTGGGCCTCGCCAAGGTCCGGGACCTGTGCGAGGAGGGGGCTTTCCTGGCCGGGCGGCTCCGGGACGCCGTGGAGGAGGCGGCTGCGGAGCATGAGCGAAGCGTGCCGGATCCGGCGCAGTTGCTCGAGCCCCTGCGCCGGTTCGCGGGGGAAGGGGGAGCGCCATGACCCTGGGGCTTCGCTTCCGGATCACCGCGGCCGTGGCCGCCGTCCTCCTCCTGGGGAGCGGCACGGCCTTCGTGTGGTACGCGGTCTACCGGTACAACGGGGTTGAGGCCGAGGCCGTCCACTACGGCCGGGCCTTGGCCGACGGGCTCTCGGCCACGGTGGAATCCCATCTGACCGAGATGGACGTGGGCGGTTTGCGCCACACTTTCGCGGCGATGGCCTCCACCGGGCTCTACGAGTCGGCCGCGGTGGTCGGCCGGAGCGGCCGCATCCTGGCCTCCTTTCCGGAGTTGCCGGACCGGGTGGACCCCGACGAAGAGCCCCGGTGCGCCGGGTGTCACGGCCAAAGGCCGCCCCTTCCCTACGAGCACCTCGACCGCACGGTGGCGGATCACCCGGTGGCCCGGGTGTTCCGACCCATCGCCAACGGACCCGACTGCCGCGGGTGCCACCCCGGAGACGAGGCGGTCCTGGGTTATCTGTTCCTCGACGCCGCGGTCGGAACCCCCTACCAGAGGCTCCGCCGGGAGGCGTGGACCGTGCTCGGCGCCGGGGGGGTCACGATCGCCCTGGTCCTGGTCGGAACCTTCCTCGCCGTGCACACGCTGGTGACGCGGCGGCTCGGCCGGCTCGCCGAGGCCGTGGAGCGGTTCGAGGCGGGTGAGCCGCTCGACGACGTGGCGGAGACCCGCGACGACGAGTTGGGCCGGGTGGAGCGCGCCCTGGTGCGGGCGGCCGCCCGGCGGCGGGAGATTCTCGACGAGGTCTCGGGTCTTGCGTCCATGCTTCGGGACCGGAGCGTGGAGGTCCAGCTCGCACTGAGCCGGGTGCGCGAGGGGGTCCAGCGGGGGCGCACCGCGGCCGAGGCCATCCTCACGGCCGTGCAGGGGCTCGACCAGGCCATGGAGGACACTCGGTCGCACCTGGACGCGATCGCCTCGTCCACCAGCGACAACTCCACGAGCCTCGTGGAGATGTCGGCCAGCATCGACGAGGTGGCGGGAAGCGCCGACGAGCTCGCCCAGCAGGTCTCGGCCACGGCCGCGAGCGTGCTCCAGATGGTGCAGTCCATCGGGGAGGTGGCCGAGAACGTGGAGGGGCTGGCCCGGGAGACCGAGCTCACGGTGTCGTCCATGAGCCAGATCGACGCCTCCACCCGGCAGATCGAGCAGAGTGCCCGGGATGCGGCGGAGCTCGGGGTGCGCATGGCCGAGGCCGCCGAGGAGGGGGCCCGGGCCGTGGAGGCCACCCTGGGGGGCATCCACGACTCCTACGAGGTGATCCAGGACACGGCCCGGGTCATGGGCGAGCTGGCCGAGGCAAGCCGCGCCATCCGCCGGGTGGTGAAGATCATCAACGAGATCAACGACAAGACTAAACTCCTCGCCCTCAACGCCGCGATCATCGCGGCCCAGGCCGGCGAGCACGGCAAGAGCTTCGCCGTGGTGGCCCACGAGATCCAGGGGCTTTCCGACCGGACCTCGGCAAGCACGGGGGAGATCTTCCGGCTGGTCCGGCGGATCCAGGACCAGGCCGAGGCGGCCAACGAGGCCGTGGCGCGGGGGCAGTCGGCCACGGCCCGGAGCGTGGAGCTGGCAGAAACCGCGGGCCAGGCCCTGCGCCACATCCTGGAAACCGCCCGGACCTCCAACGAGATGAACCAGCGGATCCTGGCGGCCACCGAGGAACAGGCCCGGGGCAGCCAGAGCGTGATGGGGTCGATGCAGCAGGTGGCGGCCATGGTGGAGCACATTCGCCAGGCCGCCCGGGAACACCGGAAGAGCGGCGATCTCGTGGGCCGGTCCACCGAGATCATGCGGGACCTGACCGAGCAGGTGAAGCTCGCCACGGCCGAGCAGGCCGAGGTGAGCCGCTACATTTCGGACGCCGTGTCCGCCATCGACCGAAACCTCCAGGACCTCCTCGGAGCCGTGGAGCGGGAGCGGGAGGAGACGGAGCGGATCCTGGCCCACATGCAGGAGCTCTCCGGCCGCACGGGTGACCAGGACGCGGGCGTCCAGGGCGTGGAGGAGGTGATCCGCGAGCTCCAGGCCCAGATCGAGGGGCTCGACCGGAGAGCCCGGGCCCTCCTGGGGGGCGGAGGCGAGGCATGAAGACGGCCCGGGTCTTGGTGGTGGACGATAGCCCCTACGTGCGCCGGTTCCTGCGGGAGGCCCTGGAGGGCGAACCCTGGGTGGCCGGGGTCGAGGGCGCCACGAACGGCCAGACCGCCCTGGCCAAGGCCCTCCACGCCCCCCCCGACCTCGTGACCCTCGATCTCCACATGCCGGTCATGGACGGGTTCACGTTCCTGCGGCTCTTCCGCCAGCGGTCCCGGGCGCCCGTCCTGGTGGTGAGTGCCTACGCCGACCTGGAGAACGTGGACCGGGCCATGGAGCTCGGGGCCAACGGGTTCATCTCGAAGCCCGAGGACCCGTACCGGGATCTCGAGTCCATCGTGGAGGAGGTGCGGGCCAAGGCCCGGGGGGCCCTGGGGCTCTGGGCCGAGCCGGACCCGGCCGGGCCCCCGCCCCAACCGGCTCCCGCCGACCAAGACGGGTTCCCGGTGCTCGCCATCGGGGCCTCGTCGGGGGGGCCGCCGGGGCTCCAGTATCTCCTGTCGGCCCTGCCCCCGGAGCCCCGGGCCGCGGTGCTCATCGCCCAGCATATGCCGGCCGGGTTCACAGCGGCGTTCGCCAAGCGGCTCGACCGGGTGCTCCCGTTTCCGGTGCGCGAGGGCCGCGACGGGGCGCCGGTGCGGCCCGGGGAGGTGTGGATCGCGCCGGGGGGGCGCCACATGGTGGTCCGGGACGGCCCAGGGGGCGTCCGCCTCGGCCTCGAGGAGGCCGCCGGGAGCCTCTACAGCCCCAGCGTGGACCGGCTGTTCGAGACCGCGGCCGAGGCGTTCGGGCCCCGGCTCACGGCCGTGGTGCTCACGGGGATGGGCCGCGACGGGTCCGTGGGGGTCCGGGCCGTGAAGGCCCGCGGGGGCAGGGTGATCGCCGAGTCGGCCCACACCGCCCTCATCCACGGCATGCCCCGGGAGGCCGCGGCCACCGGGTGCGTGGACGAGGAGCTCCCCCTGCCCGAGATCTCGGTGCGGCTGCTCCGCCTGGCGGCCGGGGAGCGGCTCAACGGATCCAGAGTCCCCGCGTGAACCGGGGGTCGGGCACCTCGTCGGGCGCCAGGTGCCCGAACTCCTCCTCCAGCAACCCGAAGCAGTCCCGCACGAACTCCTCGAGGAACATCCGGTCGGTGCCCTCCAGGGGCATCAGGAGTGCCACCCACTCCACCGAGGCATCCACGAGCGACGGCTTCACCCTCCGGGGCGGGCGGTCCTCTTCCCAGACCCGGGCGAGCCCCTCCCGGGCCCTCTCCCGGGGGATCGGGGCGAACCGGAATCCCCGGTCGAGCGCCGCGTTCACGAGGGCCGTGAGGAACACCGTAGAGGTCTTTAGGAGTTCGGGTTCCAGGTCCCGCAGGGCGTTCTTGCAGTCCTCGAGCCGGAGGTCCACCACCGAGAGCAAGAACCGCCCCAGGAACTCCGCCTTGTCCACGGCCCGCACGGCCCGGTCCACCTCGGCCAGGGCTCGGAACTCCCGGTAGGCCGGAGACGCGTCCTCCCCCTGGTACCAGAGGGGATGGGGCCGCAGGAGCCCGTCGAGGATCTCGCCGAGGGGGGGGTCGAGGAACAGGAGCCGCTCCTTGTGCCCCTCGGGCCAGCCCTTCCGGAACACGTGGCGGGCCCGGTTTCGGGCCTCGGCGACCCGCGACCACCCGGCCCGAAACAGGTGTTGGAGCCAGTGGCGCTCCAGGAGCCGCGCCGCGGCCTCCTCGTCGGGTCCGGCCAGGGCCTCGAGCCCGATGGCCAGGTACCCGGCCACCTTCGAAAGGGCGCGGCCGTAACTCTCCAGCCGGTCCAGGTCGAGCCGGTCGGCCACCAGCACCCGGTTCGTGAGGGTGGCGAGCTCGGTCTGGATGGATTCGGCCACGGCGGGGTCCCGCACCCGGGCGAGGGCCCGCACGACCAGGTCGGGGGCCACCGAGGGCGCGGCGATGGGGTAGCGGGGCGCGGCCTCGGGCTCCCCGTCGGGGTCGGGGACGAGAGACGGGCTGCGCACGGGCAGCTCTGCCGGGCTCGAGACCGCCAGGGGCACGTACACCTCCATGGCCTCGTCCCATTCGGGAAACCCGCGCACGGCGAGTCGTCGGACCCGCTCCTGGTACACGTGCTCCTCGAGCTCTGAGTCCACCTCCCGGTGGAGCGCCTCCATGAGCCGGAGGTAGCGGTCGGGGTCCTTTTCCCGGAGCACCAGGAGGAGCGAGCGCACGAGCCCCTCCCGGTCCTTGGGGCAGCGCACGTGGTAGAACCCGTCCACCGTGATGGGGGCCCGGCCCTTTCCCTCCTGAAACGGGTCGTCGTCCGGGTCCTGGGGTCGTACCACCCGGAGGATCTGCCCGAGGTAGAGGGTCAGGTCCGCCAGGTCGAGCTGGGAGAGCCACCGGCCGAGCGGGGCCTCGCCGCAGGAGGCCAGGAGCTCGAGCCACGGCCCCACTCGGGCGGGCCGCACCCGGTCGCCCCTCCAGAGTTCCAGGTCCAGGAAGAACTCCACCTGCTCGGGACGGGCGTGGACGAGCACCAGCGGCACATGGTCCGGGTCCATCTCTTTGAGGGTGAAGTAGAGTTCCTCGGGTGGCATCAGGGCCACCACGGCCGGAAGGTGCGGGCTCGCCAGCAGCCGCTCCTCCCGGGCCTCGCCCCGTAGGCTCAGGATCTCGTCGAGTTCCCGCCGAAGCGGGGTGGCGACCACCACCCCCCGCCCGGCCGGCGTGAGCGCGTCGGTCATCGGAACCTGCCCTTTCTGGGGGTGTCCGGTGTCGGGTCGTTCGGTTCGCAGGGCAAGAAGCCTAGCACGCCGGCGCGCCGGCCCGCCAGGTCCGGTTGCCGGGGCCCCGGGAACCCGATACCATCGCCGGCTTGGCGGCTTGGCGGCTTGGCGGCTTGGCGGCTGGCGGCTGGCGGCTGGCGCGGTAGTGCCGCGGGAATAGCGCGGACGTCCCGGCACGGGGCGATCGGAGGAGAACAGGGTGAAACGGATACGAAATGCGCGATCCGCACGGGTCGGAGCGGTGCTCGTGGGGCTCGGGCTCCTGGGGGCCGTGGCGGCCTGGGCGAGCCCCGGCGGCTCCCTCGAGGGCCGGGTCCAGGAATACCGGCTGGCAAACGGGCTCACCGTGCTCACCCTTAGGAGGGGCATCGCGCCGGTGGTGAGCCTGCAGATGACCTTCCGGGTCGGCGGGGTCGATGAACCCTCGGGCCACACCGGCATGGCCCATCTCCTGGAGCACCTGCTCTTCAAGGGCACCCGCACCCTGGGCACCCGGGACTGGGCCCGGGAGCGGCCGCTCCTGGAAGAGATCGAGCGGGTGGGCCGGGCCTTGGACCGGGAGCGCCGCAAGGGGGGCCGGGCCGACCCGGCCGAGGTGAGGCGCCTTCAGGAGCAACTCGGCCGCCTTCAGGAGAGGCACCGGGAACTCGTGGTCAAGGACGAGATCGACGCCATCTACACCCGAAACGGCGCCGTGGGGTTCAACGCGTTCACGAGTTCGGATCTCACGAGCTACATCGTGAGCCTGCCGTCGGACCGCCTGGAGCTCTGGGCCCGCATCGAGTCCGAGCGCATGCGCGACCCGGTGCTCCGGGAGTACTACGTGGAACGCGAGGTGGTGATCGAGGAGCGCCGTCAGCGCTACGGCTCCGACCCCGACGGCCGGCTCTACGAGGCGCTCCTGTCCACGGCGTTCGTGGCCCACCCCTACCGGGACCCGGTGATCGGCTGGCCCTCGGACCTGGAAACCCTGGACCTCGGGGCGACCCGGGAGTTCTTCCGCCGGTACTACGGTCCGGACAACTGCGTCGTGGTGGCCGTGGGCGACGTGGATCCGCCGGCGTTCTTCCGGCTGGTGGAGCGGTACTTCGGCGACCTGGAGCCCCGGGGGGCGCCGGACGACCGGCCGATTACCCGGGAGCCGGCCCAGGCCGGTCCCCGGCGGGCCGAGGTGTGGTTCGACGCCGAGCCCCGGCTTGCCGTGGCGTTCCACAAGCCCACGCTGCCCCACCGGGACGACTACGTGTTCGACGTGATCGAGGCCGTGTTGACCGACGGCCGTAGCTCCCGGCTCGTGCGCGAGCTCGTGGACCGCCGCCGGATCGCGGCCTCGGTGAGCGCCGCCAACGGGCTTCCGGGCGCCCGGTACCCGAACCTCTTCGCCGTGTTCCTGACCCCGCTCCAGGGGGTTGCGCCCGAGGAGGCCGAGCGGGCCCTCCTGGAGGAACTCGACCGCCTGGGCCGGGAGCCGCCCACCCCGGAGGAGCTCGAGCGGGTGCTCCGGCGGCTCGAGGCCGACCGGGTGAAAAGCCTCCTCTCGAACGGCGGGCTCGCCCGTAGGCTCGCCTACTTCGAGGCCGTGGCCGGCGACTGGCGCTACATCGAGGAGCACCCCAAGGTGCTTGGTACCATCACCCCCGAGGAGGTGGCCCAGGTGGCCCGAAGATACTTCACGCCCGAAAATCGCACCGTGGTGGTGCTCCGGCCTGGGCGGGAGGGGCGGCCATGAGGCCCGCGTCCTTGCGGGCTCTGGCCCTTGCGGTTGGGATCCTGACCCTCGCCGCCTGCGCCGGGCGCCGGCCCCTGGATCCCCGGACGGCGGTCTATCCCCCGCCCCGGTTGCCCGAGATCGAGGTCCAAGGCGGCCGGCTCGCCCCCGGGGGGGCCGAGTGGTTCTGGGTGGAGGACCACGACGTGCCCCTCATCCGCCTCTATCTGGCCGTTCGGGGGGGCGAGGTGTACGACCCGCCCGAGCTCGCGGGGCTCGCCCGGGTGGCGAGCCTGGCCTGGCGGACCGGGGGCGCCGGGGATCTGGACCCCGAGGCGTTCGACCGGGCCCTCGAGAACCGGGGCATGGACCTCTCGGTGCACCTGGGCCGGGACAAGGGCTGGATCACCCTGACCGTGCTCCCCGAGGACCTGGACCGGGGGCTCGACCTCTTGGCGAAGCTCCTCTGGGAACCGGCGCTGCGGGCCGACCGGGTCGATTGGGCCAAGGCCCAGGTGGCCGAGGCCCTGCGCCGGGAGGCCGACGAGCCCCAGAGCCTGGGCTTCCGGGAGATGCGGCGGGCCCTGTTCCGGGGCCACCCCCGGGGCCGGGTGCCCACCGAGGAGACGGTGGGCCGGATCGGCCGGGACGACCTCGTGGAGATCCACCGCCGGCTGGTCTCGGAGGGAACCTGGGCCCTGGGCGCGGTGGGGGATTTCGAGCCCGAAGACCTGCGGGAGAGGCTCGCGGCCCGGTTCGGCCGGCTTCCCGGCCGGGGAGGCGCGTTCCCGCTCCTGACGCCCCCGGCGGAACCGCAGCCGACCGTGGTGATCGTGCCGAAGGCGCTCCCCCAGACCACGGTGATCTGGGCTCGCATCGGGCCCGCGCGGTTGTCGGAGGATTTCGCCGCCCTGGAGGTGTGCGACCACGTGCTGGGCTCCGGCGGGTTCACGGCCCGGCTCGTCCGGGAGATCCGGTCCAACCGGGGGCTGGCCTACAGCGTGGGGAGCTTCTACCAGGCCCTGCCCCGGTTCGGGGTGCTGGGGGCCTACGGGCTCACGAAAACCCAGAGCGCGGGGGAGGTGGTGGACCTCATGCGGGCCGAGATCCGGAACCTGGCCGACGGCATCACCGCGGCCGAGGTGGAGGAGGCCCGTCGCAGCCTGGTGACCCGCCACGTGTTCCGGTACGACGACCCGGCGAACCTCGTGCGCGACCGCCTGGAGAATCTCCTCGACGGCCTCCCCCTGGATCTCGGGGAACGCTACCCGGACGAGGTCGCGGCCGTGACCCTCGACGCGGCCCGCCGGGCCGCCCGCAGCCATCTCGATCCGGCCCGGGGCGTCTGGGTGCTCGTGGGGGATCTGGACCCGGCCGACCCGCGGTGGGGCCGCATGGGGGCGGTGGAGGTGGTGAAGCCGGGGGAATAGTACGGCCTTCAGCACCGTTGCCGGGGGCGGGTGGGGGACTGGTTCCGGCCGGGCGCGAGTGCGGCACCTGATCGCCGCGCCTTCGCATGCCGTTGCCGGCTCGGCAGGTCGGGGCGCCGGCGGCGGAAGTTCCGGATTTTCCAAGTAACTTCGGCTGGGACGCTGGGAGGCTAGGAGGCTAGGACGCGAAAATACTTTGCGATTCCAGCGTCATCGGCTGTGCCAACCTGTGCGAGCGGCTTCCAAGCCGCGACGCCCTTTCCTTCGGGCCTTCGGCCCGGATCGCGCCTTGGAAGGCGCTCCCACACCGAGGCCCTGACTCGGACGTTGCTGTCCTGCGCAGTGGGGCCCCGAAGGGGCCCTGGGGAGCTTCCAAGTCGGTCCAAGCCTCTGGGGCGCGGCGACGTGAGGGGCCGCACCCGGCTCTCCACCAGCCCCCCACCCGCTGGTTTCCGTAGCAACCACGGGGATCTGACAACACTTCCGTTGGTGTTGTTAACCGGGGTGGGTCAGGCCTTGACGTCCAGGAGGTTTCCCTTCGTGGGGTCCCCGTCGGGCGCCCGAAGGAGTTCGGCCCGGGCCCGGGCCTCGGTCTGGGCGGCCTGGGCGGCCACCGCGAGGTCCTGGGCCGAGGGGCGGGCCGGGGCTAGGGCCGCCCGGCGCACCCGCTCCATCTTCGCGATTGTGGCCTCGGGGTCGCCGGGTTCCGGGGAGGAGTCGATCTGGACCTCGCCGGCCACGGCGTAGGGCCGGCCGTCGGGGCCCATGCGGTACCGGAACGAGGGCCCGCCCCGCACGAGCCCCCCGCCCGCGGCAGCATGGGCCGCCTCGTGGGCCCGCACCTCCCGGTCGGTCCGGCGCAACTCGGCGAGAAGCGCGCGGACCTGGGGGTCGGACACCTGGCTCGCCCGAGCCCCGTTCCCCCCGTGAGCGATCGAGACACCCGCTTCCACCCGCACGGCAGCCCCACCTCCTCGCCACCCCGATCGGCAGGTTAAGGGTCGGGCTTGAGCCGGCCTTGACGCCGACCCCCGCCGGGGTACGGTGGAGGCCTCTTGGCCCGATCCACCCCTGCCGGAGGGTTCCCATGCCTCGGACGGTCTTGATCTTTGTCGCGTTGCTCCTTGGGGTTCCGGCCCCGTCCCCCGCCGGCCTCGTCACCCGGAGCGTCGAGTACCGGCACGGCGACGCCGTGCTCGAGGGGTACCTGGCCTACGACGACGCCGTCGCCGGCAAACGGCCGGGGGTGCTCGTGGTCCACGAATGGTGGGGGCTCAACGAGTACACCCGGATGCGCACCGAGCAGTTGGCCCGGCTGGGGTACGTGGCGTTCGCCGCGGACATCTACGGCAAGGGAAAGCGGGCCGCCGACCCGGCCGAGGCCCGGCACCTGGCGGGGCTGTTCCGCAAGGACCAGGCGCTTTTACGGGAGCGCGCGCTGGCCGGCCTCCGGGTGCTCCGGGAGCACGAACTCGTGGACCCGGACCGGGTCGCGGCCGTGGGGTACTGCTTCGGGGGAACCACGGTGCTGGAGCTCGCCCGGGCGAACGCGCCGGTGCGGGGCGTGGTGAGTTTCCACGGGGGGCTTCGCATGGCCGACCCGAAGGCCACCCGGGAGGTGGGGCCCCGGGTGCTCGTGTGCCACGGTGCGGACGACCCGTTCATCCCCGAGGAGGACATCCGCGCCTTCCAGGAGGAGATGCGCAGGGCCGGAGCCGACTGGCAGATGATCTTCTACGGCGGCGCGAAGCATAGCTTTACGAACCCCTGGGCCAAGGGGAAGCTCGCCGGCGCCCAGTACCACGAGCCCTCCGCGAAGCGCTCCTGGGAGCACATGAAGCTGTTCTTGGCCGAGCTCTTCCGGGAAGGGACGTGAACGGAGAGGGGGGGTACCCCTCAGGGGGCCCGGGACTCCCAGCCTTCTACCCCTCCACGTACGCCGCCACCCGTTCCCCGAGGTCCCGGAGCACCCGGCCGGCCTTGCCCTGGAGGAACACGTCGGTGATCGAGCCGGTGAGGTGGGTGGGCTCGAGGTTCACCTCGATCACGGCGGCCCCCGCCTGCTTGGCGATCCAGGGCATCTGGTTCGCGGGCGCCACCTCGGCCGAGGTGCCCACGACCAGCATGACCCGGCACGAGGCCGCGAGCCGGTAGGCCTCCCGCAGGGCCTCCTCGGGGATGGGCTCGCCGAAAAAGACCACGTCGGGTTTGAGGACGCTGCCGCACTCGCAGGCGGGCGGCACCCCCCGGCGGCGGGCCTCCTCCCGATCCACCCGCCCCCCGCAGGCCAGGCACGACAGGGTGCGGTGGCTTCCGTGGAACTCCACCACCCGGCGGCTTCCGGCCGCCTGGTGGAGCCCATCGATGTTCTGGGTGATCACCCCCTGGACGATCCCGGCCTCCTCGAGCCGGGCCAGGGTTTCGTGGGCCGGGTTCGGCCGGGCCGCGTCGAGCACCGACTCCATCTCGGCCAGCATCTTCCAGACCTTGGGCGGGTTGGCCCGGAAGGCCTGGATCGTGGCGTATTCGGCCGGGTCGAACCGCTCCCACAGCCCCCCGCGGCTGCGGAAATCGGGGATCCCGCTCTCCACGCTGATCCCGGCTCCGGTAAGGGCCACGGCCCGGCGGCGCACCGCGAGAAGGCGGGCGGCCTCGTCTAGCTTTGCTTCCACGGCTCCCCTCCGTTTCGGAAGGCCTCGACCTTCGCCTTGATCTCCCGGATCCGGCCCTTGAACCGGGGGCCCGAGGGCAGGATCCGGTCCGAGAAGTGGTGCTGCATGGACTCGTCGCTCCACCGGGCCGGGGCCCCGGGCCGGGGCACGAACCGGACCCGGCCGTCGGCCTGCTCCCAGGTCCCGGGTAGGTCGCACAGGAGGCAGAAGGCGGTCCCGTCGGGCCGGGTGGTCACCTGGTCCAGATGGCACACGGGGCAGACGCCGGGGTCCCCCCGGTAGGCCGTCTCCCCCCGGCCCAGGGCCCGGCCGGCCGCCAGCGCCCGCTCACAGGCCGGGGCGTCGTCGAAGATCTCGCCCGGCCCCTGGGCGTGGCCCACGAACTGGTCCACCACGGGCATGCCCAGAAAGAGGAAAAACAGGCTCGTCTGGGCGAGCGCCAGGGGCTCCCAGCCCGGCACGCCGGCGGCCACGAGGGTGAGCCCGGGTTTCCCCTGGAACTCCCGGCGGATCCCGAACCGGATCATGCGGTCGTGGAGGTTTTTCACCTGGGCCGTGGCCCCGAGCACGTAGCACGGCGAGCCCAGCACCACGGCGTCGGCCCACCGCATGGCCTCCAGGAACTCGGGGAACCGGTCCTTCTGGACGCAGTCGGTGTCCTTGAACACGCAGGCCATGCAGCCGCGGCAGGGGCCGAGTTGGAGGTCGGGGATCCGCAGGAACCGGGTCTCGGCCCCCTCGGCCTCGGCCCCCCGCAGGGCGAGGCGCACGAGAAGGTCGGTGTTTCCCCAGGGGCGGCAGCTGGCGCTCAGACCGAGTACGTTCATGAGGGAACGCTCCGTTGGGAAAGGTGGGAAAGCTGGGACGCCGGGAGGCGCGGACGCTAGGACGCAATGCTCTCTGTCGATTCCAGCACTCCCTCCCGTCCCACCGTCCCCGCCCCCTCCGTGTCCTCCGTGTCCTCCGTGGTTCTTTTCCAAGTCACTTCGGCTAGGCGGCTGGGCGGCTCGGCAGCCAGGCGGCTAAAAACCTTCGGGATTCCGGCGTATTCGCGCGGGCCGACCCGTGGGAGTGGCTGCCGGGTCAGGGGCCAGAATTCAGAAGTCAGAGACCCCCCTGCCCTCTGTCGTCTGTCCACTGATTCCTGACACGGTCGCCGCTCCCCAGCTGCCGCACTCGCGCCCGACCGGAACCGGGCCCCCAGCCGCCGTCGGCAAGACCTTTGAAGTCGCAGGAACTTCTTCGTTGGGGCCAAGGGGCCGTTCGGCCTTCTGGCTTCCTGGCTTCCCAGCCGCAGCGTACATCCGTACCACAGGTGCCGGCGGTCCGTCACCCGCCCCGGGGAAGATTTTCCCTGGCCCGCCGGCGTGAGCCCGGGTACAATCCGCGGCCGTTTTCCCCCCGACCTTGGAGGAGCGAACCCGAGATGGCGCAGTACGTCTACGTGATGAAGGGCCTCACCAAGACCTACCCCCCGAACCGCACGGTGCTCAAGGACATCTGGCTCTCGTTCCTGCCGGGGGCGAAGATCGGGGTGCTGGGCCTCAACGGGGCGGGGAAATCCACGCTCCTTCGCATCATGGCGGGGCTCGACACCGAGTTCGACGGCGAAGCCTGGCCGGCCGAGGGGGTGCGGGTGGGGTATCTGCCCCAGGAGCCCGAACTCGACCCGGGGAAGACCGTGGCCGAGGTGGTGGACGAGGCCGTGGCCGAGACCCGGGCGCTCTTGAGGAAGTTCGACGAGATCAACGCCCGGTTCGCCGAGCCCATGGAACCCGAGGAGATGGAGGCCCTCCTGGCCGAGCAGGCCCGGGTGCAGGACGCGATCGACGCGGCCGGGGCCTGGGACCTCGACCGCAAGCTCGAGATCGCCATGGACGCCCTGCGGTGCCCGCCCCCCGACACCCCGGTGAAGACCCTTTCCGGCGGGGAGCGTCGGCGGGTGGCCCTGTGCCGGCTTCTCCTCCAGCAGCCCGACCTCCTCCTTCTCGACGAGCCCACGAACCACCTGGACGCCGAGTCGGTGGCCTGGCTCGAGCGGCACCTGGCCGAGTACCCGGGCACGGTGGTGGCCGTGACCCACGACCGGTACTTCCTCGACAACGTGGCCGGGTGGATCCTGGAGCTCGACCGGGGCCGGGGCATCCCCTGGGAGGGGAACTACTCGTCGTGGCTCGAGCAGAAGCAAACGCGGCTGGCCCAGGAGGAGAAGCAGTCGGCCGCCCGGCAGAAAACCCTGGAGAGGGAGCTCGAGTGGATCCGCATGGCGCCCCGGGCCCGCCAGGCCAAGGGCAAGGCGCGGCTCCGGGCCTACGAGGACCTGCTGCGCCAGGAAACCGCGGGCAAGGTGGAGGCCGGGGCCATCGTGATCCCGCCCGGGCCCCGGCTCGGCGACGTGGTGATCGAGGCCGAGGGGCTCCGGAAGGCCTACGGCGACCGGCTCCTTTTCGAGGACTTTTCGTTCCGGCTCCCCCCGGGGGGCATCGTGGGGGTGATCGGCCCGAACGGCGCCGGCAAGACGACCCTCCTCCGGATGCTCACGGGCGCCGAGAGGCCCGACGCCGGCACCCTCCGGATCGGGGAGACCGTGGTCATGGCCTACGTGGACCAGAGCCGCGACGCCCTCGACCCCAACGCCACCGTCTGGGAGGAGATCACCGGGAAAGAGGAGTTCGTGGAACTCGGAAAGCGCCGGGTGCCGTCCCGGGCCTACGTGGCCGCGTTCCAGTTCCGGGGCGCCGACCAGCAAAAGCGGGTGGGCGACCTCTCGGGCGGCGAGCGAAACCGGGTGCACCTGGCGAAGCTCCTGAAGCGGGGGGCGAACCTGATCCTCCTCGACGAGCCCACCAACGACCTCGACGTGGACACCCTGCGGTCCCTGGAAGAGGCGCTCTTGGAGTTCGCCGGGTGCGCCGTGGTGGTGTCCCACGACCGGTGGTTCCTGGACCGGATCGCCACCCACATCCTGGCCTTCGAGGGCGACAGCCGGGTCGTGTGGTTCGAGGGGAACTACGAGGCCTACGAGGCCGACCGCCGCCGGCTCGGGGCCGAGGCCGACCGGCCCCACCGCATCCGCTACAAGCCCCTGGTGCGGTAGGGCGGGGCGGGAGGAAAACCACGGAGGGCAGGGAGGGCGGCGGGACGGTGGGAGCGGCGGCCATGTCGGGAGTCAGTGGACAGGCGACAGGAGGCTTCTGTCATCTGTCCTGTGACTTTTCGCTTTCGGTCACCGGGTGAATCGCCGCGGCCTGGGCCAAGGGACGGGAGACCGTCGACCGTGGACCGAGGACCGAAGTGACTTGGAAAACCACGGAGGACACGGAGGACACGGAGGGGCGGGGGGCGGCGGGAGTGCTGGAATCGACAAAGGTTTTTGCGTCCTGGCGTCCCAGCCACCCAACGTCCCAGCGGGAAGTTGCGTGGAACCTCCCGCATGCCGCGGGACCGCCCGTTCGCACGAACAACGCTCTCGGCCACAGGGTGAATCGCCGCGGCCTGGGCCAAGGGACGGGAGACCGTCGACCGTGGACCGAAGTGACTTGGAAAACCACGGAGGGCACGGAGGACACGGAGGGGGCGAGGGGCGGGGGGCGGCGGGAGTGCTGGAATCGACAAAGGTTTTTGCGTCCCGGCGTCCCAGCCACCCGACGTCCCAGCGGGAAGTTTCGTGGAATCTCCCGCATGCCGCGGGACGGCCTGTTCGCAAGAACAACGCTTTCGGCCACAGGGTGAATCGCCGCGGCCTGGGCCAAGGGACCGGAGACCGCCGACCGTCGACCGAGGACCGAAGTGACTTGGAAAACCACGGAGGGCATGGAGGACACGGAGGGAGGGCGAGGGCGGTGGGGCGGACGGGAGTGTTGGAATCGCCAAAGATTTCTGCCTCCCAGCGTCCCGGCCTCCTAGCCTCCAGCCTTCTAGCCTTCTAGCCGCCCATCCTCACCTTGGCCCGGCCCATGAGGAGGGAGCCCATCACCGGTACGATGCCCAGGGTCACCAGGGTGCTCACCAGCAGCCCGCCGATCACGGCGATGCCCAGGGGGTTCCACATCTCGTGGCCGGTCTGGCGCGACAGGGCCATGGGCAGCATGCCGAATGCCGTGGTGAAGGTGGTCATCAACACGGGCCGGAGCCGGGTGCGCCCGGCCCGCAGGAGGGCCTCCTTGAGTTCCAGGCCCCGGGCCCGCAGTTGGATCGCGTAGTCGATGAGCACGATGGCGTTGTTGACCACGATCCCCACCAGCATGATGATCCCGATGAAGCTCATGAGCGACAGCGGGGTCCCGGTGGCCGCGAGCCCCAGGAACGCTCCGGTCAGGGCGAAGGGCACCGAGAAGAAGATCACGAACGGGATCACCAGGCTCTCGAACTGGGCCGCCATCACCATGAACACGAGGATCATCCCCAGGGCCAGCAGCTGGAGGAGGTCCCGGAACGCGTCGGCCTTCTCCTTGACGTCCCCGCCGAACCGCACGGTGATCCCCTCGGGCAGATCGAGGCCGGCCAGGATCTTCTCCACGTCGGCCGTGACCTCGCCGAGGCTCCGGCCCACCACGTCGGCCGACACCGAGATCAGGCGCTGCTGGTTCTTCCGGTCGATCTGCAGGGGGATCTCCCCCTCCTCGATCCGGGCCACGTCCCTCAAGCGCACCATCCGCCCGGTGATGGTCTTGAGCCGCAGGTCCTCGAGCTCGGAGCGCCCGGCCCGGTCCTCGGGCCGGAGGCGCACCGTGATGTCGTAGTCGTCGCCGGCGTCCCGGAACTGGGTGTACTCGGTGCCGAACACGGCCGTCCGCACGTCCCGGGCCACCGCGGCGAGCGGCAGGCCCAGCCGGCCCGCCTTCTCCCGGTCCACCTCCACGAGCCACTCGGTCTTCGAGGGCTTGAGCGACCAGGCCGCGTCCCGCACCCCCGGCACCTCCTTTACGCGGTCGAGGATCTCTCCGGCGGCGCCCCGCAGCCGGTCCCAGTCGTTCCCCAGGACCTCGATCACCAGGGGTTTCGCGCCGCCGCCGAAGAAGATCTTCTGGGCCGCCCCCACGGTGCGCACGCTCAGCTTCTCGATGTCGGGGATCTCCCGGTAGCGCCGCCGCAGGGCCTCGGCGATCTCGGTCACGGAGCGCTGGCGGTCGGCCTTGTCCACCAGCTTCGCCCCGATGCGCACGACGTGGTTCCCCTCCTCGAACCCCACGGCCGTGGCGATGCCCTGGCGGCTCTGGCCGGTGAGGGCGTAGAGGGCCCGCACCTCGGGCACCTCCTCGTAGAAGATCTTCATGAGCCGCTCGACGACCCGGGTGGCCTCCTCGATCCGCACGTCCACCGGGAGTTCCGCGTTCACCTCGATCTCGCCGGTGTCGGTCTGGGGCATAAACTCCGAGCCCGTGTGCCGGGCGGCCGCGAACCCCCCGGCGAGCACCGCGGCGGCGAGCACCAGGGTCACGGCCCGGTGCCGGAGCATCCAGCCGAGCACCGCGCCGTACAGGCGCTCGAGCCCGGCCAGCACCGCCTCGCTGCCCCGGAACAGGGCCCCGAGCACGCCCCGGTAGGCCGCCTGGGGTTTCAGGAGCTTGCTCGCGGCCATGGGGGTGAGGGTGAGGCTCACCAAAAGGCTCGCCAGGAGGGTCAGGGTCACCAGGAACCCGAGCTGCTTGAACAGAATTCCGGCGATTCCCCCCAGGAACACCAGGGGCAGGAACACCGCGATGGTGGTCAGGGTGGAGGCCGAAACGGCCAGACCCACCTCGTTCGCCCCGTCCACGGCCGCCGTGGCCGGGCTCGGGGCGCCCTCCTCGATGTGCCGGGTGATGTTCTCCAGTACCACGATGGCGTTGTCCACCACCATGCCGATGGCGATGGTGAGGCTCATGATGCTGATCAGGTTCAGGGTGAACCCGAAGAGGTACATGGCGAAAAACGTCACGATCATCGAGAACGGGATGGTGAGCGCCACCACCAGGCTCGGCCGGAGCCGCCGCAGGAACACGAAGGTGACCACGATCACCAGAAGCCCGCCCAGGTAGAGGCTGGACTTCAGGTTGTTCACCATGTTCTCGATGTCCTCGGCCGAGTCCATGATCGTGCCGAGCTTCACGTCGGCCGGGAGGTTGCGCTCGATCTCCGGAAGCCGGCGCCGGATCTCCCGCACCACGTTCACGGTGTTGGCGCCCGACTGCTTCTGGATCATCAGGAGGATGCCGGTTCGGCCGTTGGTGTAGATCTCCTCGTACTTCTCCTTGAAGTCGTCGGCCACCCGGGCCACCTCCCCCAGGTGCACCACCCGGCCCTGGCGCACGGCCACCGGCACGGCGGCCAGCTCCCGGGGCGACCGGAACCGGCCCGGCACCCGCACGGGCACGGCGCGCTTGCCGATCTTGACCTCCCCGGCGGGCATGTCGAGGTTCTCCCGCTCCAGGGCCTGGCCCAGGTCGTCCAGGGAGAGCCCGTAGGCCGCGAGCCGGTCGTTGTCCACCTCGACCCGGATCTCCCGCTCGAGCCCGCCCCGGATGATCACGGCGCCCACGCCGGGGATGCGCTTCAGCACCGTGGCGATCTGCTTGTCCACGATCTGGTAGAGGGCCCGGTACGACTCGGTGGCCTCCACCGACAGGAACAGGATCGGGAAGTTGGCCGACGAGAACTTGAACAGGAGGGGGTTCTCGATGTCCTTGGGCAGGTAGAACTTGGCGATGTCGAGCTTTTCGCGCACGTCGTTGGCGGCCTCGCCCAGGTCCGAGCCCCATTTGAACGTGCAGGTCACCACCGACAGGCTGTCCTTGGAGATCGAGGTGATCCGGTCCAGGTTCGACACGATGCTGAGCCGGTCCTCGATCACCTTGGTGACGTTCGATTCCACGTCCCGGGCGTTGGCCCCCGGGTAGTAGGTGATGACCGAGATGGCCGGAGGGTCGATCCGGGGCAGGAGGTCGATGTCGAGCCGGGGCAGGCTCCACAGCCCGAAGAGAAGGAGGGCCAGGAGGCCCATGAGGACGGCCACAGGCCGCCGGACCGAAAGGGACGGCAGGCTCATGGCGCTACTCCCCCAACCGCTCGGTCACCCGCACCGGGGCGCCGGTGCGCACCACGCCCTCCCCCCGGACCACCACGTCCTCCCCCGGTTCGAGGCCCGAGCGCACCTCCACCCGCTCCCCCAGGGCGAGGCCGGGTTCCACGTCCCGGCGCTCGGCCTTGCCCTCCGGGGTCACGACGTACACGAACCACACCCCGCTTCCCGGGATCTTTCGCAGGGCGTCCCGCGGCACGGTGACGCCCTGGTGGCTTCCCACCTCGATCCGGGCCCTGGCGAACATGCCGGGCCGGAGCGGGGTGCCCCGGGCGGGCAGGACGATCTCCACGTCGCCGGTGTGGGTCACGGGATCGAGCCGGGGAAGCACCCGGGACACCTTGGCCTCGAACCACCGGTCCCCCAGGGCGTCCACGGCCACCCGGGCCCCCTGGCCCCGCCGCACCCGGGGCACGTCGGCCTCGGCCACGTGGGCCCTGAGCTTGAGCCGGTGGAGCCGGGCCACGGTGAGCACGGGCCGGCCTCCCACCGTGTCGCCCGGGTCCACGCGGCGGGCGGTCACCGTGCCGTCCCAGGGAGCCGACACCACGTGGTACGAGAGCCGGAGCTCGAGTTCCTCCAGGCTCTTGGCCAGGGCGGCCCGCTCGGCATCCAGGGCGGCCCGCTCGGCCCGGGCCACCTTGAGTTCCGCCTCCACGTGGTCGAGCTGCTGGCGGGGGCTCACCCCCCGTTCGAACAGGGTGCGAAACCGTTCGGCGTCGGTCTCCAGGAGTCCGATCCGGGCGTCCAGGGCCCGGGCCTTGGCGTCCAGCGCGTCGATCCGGGCCTTCACCCCCTCGATCTGGGTGCGCACGAGCTCGTCGTCGAGGCGGACGAGCACCTGGCCCTTTCGAACCCGGTCCCCCTCGTCCACGGTCACCTCGGTCACCGTGACCCCGGCCACCCGGGGCACGAGGTCGGCCGTCTCAAAGGCCTCGAGGGTGCCGGTGCCCTCCACGGTCTCCACGATCCGCTCGGCCCGGGCCGGGGCCACGGCCACCGGCACCGCCTCCTGGGCCGCGGCGGACGCCGCCACCAGCCCCACCGCCAGTACCACGCCCGCGATGCGCTTCATCGGCTCATCCCTCCCCACACCAGCCGGGCCACCAGGGCCGGCCGGCCGGACAGTCGGTCGGTTCGGTCGGCGTTGAGGTCGTGCTCCACGAGCCCCCAGAGCGTGCTCAGGAAAAACACGGCCGCGTCCTCGCCCGTGATCCCCGGCCCCAAGCGGTCGGCGTGCCCCTCCAGGAACCCGGCGACCCGGTCCCGGTGGGCCTGGATGCGGTCCCACAGGGCCGCGCCGATCACCTGCCGGAACGCCACCCGGCTCCCGAGGGTCTCCTGGGCCACGGCCCGGCACACGAGGGGTTCGGCCACCACCCGCTCCACGGCCGCCCGGGCGTAGGCCTCCAGGGCGTCGGGCAGCCGGGCCGCGGGGTCCGAGAGCACCTTCTCGGTGGCCTCGAACACCCCGGTCAGGAACCGGTCCACCATGGCCCGGAACAGATCCTCCTTGCTGGGGAAGTGCTTGTACAGCGTGCCCACGCCCATGCCGGCCTCCCGGGCGATCTCGGCCATCTGGGCGCCGGAAAACCCCCTTTCGGCGAACCGGCGGGCCGCCACCGCCAGGATCCGCTCCCGGGTCTCATCCAGGGTGCTCATGGGGATGCCTCCGTTCGAATGAAGATTCGAACGGAGATTCTGGGCCGGGGTGGCGCCGAAGTCAAGGGGCTTGCGGTGGGGCGGGAGGGGGCGAAGCGATCCCGAGGGCGTTCGGGGGCGGCCACCGTACCAGGGGCCAGAAGACAGAAGACAGAGGACAGGGGTTTGCTGACTATCCTGGGTAAGCCCCCGGCTCTGCCGGGGGACTCCCAGAGTTTGACAGTTCCCGGAGTATGCCGTTGTTCATTGCCCGTCGGCTCCACTCCCCGGGGATTCCGGTTCGGCTGGGGTCCATATTGCTGGGGGCAAGCGAGATGTTTGGGTTCAAAGGGTTTTGACTTTCCGGTTGCGATCAAGCCCCTTCGAGAGGCCAGCAACCGCAAGCCCCCGGCTTTGCCAGGGGTACCTGACATCTGTCCTCTGAATTCTGACCCCCGGTACGGCAGCCGCTCCCGCATGAGATGACACGGAAATCCCGAAGGGGTTCAGCCGCCGAGTGCCCCCGCGGACCCTACATCGAACCCGAGGCATTGGTTTGCCGCAACGAGATCCGCACCGTGGGCGGGTCCACCCGCACCGCCGAGACCCCGGGCGGGGTTTCGACGTTCTGGGGCCCGATCTGGAAGGTGCGGCGGCCGAGGCGGGCCAGCACGGCGTCCACCCGCACCTTCACCGCGTCCGGGGTGAGTCGCTCCACGGCCCGGCGCTTGCCCTGCACGACCACGGTCACCTCGGGCGGGGTCACGGATTCGAGTTCGTAGCCGGCGGGGAGGTTTTCGAACAGCACGGCAACCTTTCGCTCCGCCTCCACGATCTCGCCCCCCGGCCCGATGGCGGTCCAGGACACGAGGGCGAGCACCACGGCGGCCAGGGCAAACGGCCATTCCCGGCGGGCGCGGGCCCGCCACCGGTGGAGCTCGGGCCCCGGGCCCATCTCGGCAAAGAACTCCCGCAACACCCCGGCGAGTTCCTGGGGCCCGGCCAGGGTGCGAAGCTCCCCGTTTCGTGCCACGGACACCGTGCCCTTCTCCTCCGAAACCGCGACCACCAGGGCGTCGGAGCGCTCCGCCAGGCCCAGGGCCGCGGCGTGGCGGGTGCCGAACTCCCGGAGCCGCTCCGACTCCGCCGAGAGCGGCAGCCGGACGGCGTAGCGCTCCACCCGGTTGCCCCGGAGGATCACCGCTCCGTCGTGGCCGGGGGAGTGGGGATCGAACAGGCTGAGGAGCAGAGGTTCCGAGAGGACGGCGTCGAGATCGATCCCGCCGGTCAGGTGCCGGCCCAGGGGCTCCCGGCCCGGGAGCACGATCAGTGCGCCGGTGCTGGTCTGGGCGAGGCGGCCCACCGCGCGCACGAGGCTTTGGACGACGGGATCGGTGGGGTGGGCGGCCTTGCGGCGGGGGAGGCCCCAGGAGCCGAGGCGATCGAGGAGCCGCCGCAGGTCCGACTGGAACACGACCACCACGAGCACGAGGAACGCGGCCGACACCACCTGGAACAGGCGGGCCGTGAGGAGAAGCCCCAGCGCGTTCGCCCCGAGGTACACGGCCCAGAGCACCACGAGGCCCACGAAGGCCGAGATGGCCCGGGTCTGGCGGAGCCAGGCCAGGACCCCCCAGTAGAGGAACGACGCGAGGAGGATGTCGAGGACATCCCTCCACCCGATCACGAGGTCAGCGCTCATGGCCGTGGCATCTCCGCGGCAAGCGTGGTCAGCGGTTTACGGTTGGCGGCCCCCCGTTTCGCTCCCCGGCGGCCCCGGCGCTTCCCCCGATCGGGGGTCCGCGGGGGCCGGAGCCTCCCGGAGCGCGGGCTTCCCCTCGGCGGCGTGGTCAAAATACCGGCGGGTGGGGTACGCGAAGTCGATCCGCGGTTCGGCGGCAAAGGCCTCCAGAATGGCCTCCCAGAGGGCCTGCTCGGTTCCGCGCCGGCGCCGCGGCTCGCAAAGGTACCGGATCGTGAGCAGCACGCCGCTGTCGCGGACCGCCGTGTACACCGTGGGCGTAAGGGCCCCGTACCGGATCATGTAGCGCCGGGCCGCGGCCCGCAGCTTTTCCTGGGCCGCCGAGCCCAGTTGCCCGGCGTGGGTGCGGGCGATCTCGAGGAGGATCTCCTTGGCCCGCCTCCAGTCGCTTTCGAAGGTCACGAGCACGGGCAGTTCGTTCCAGATGTACCGGAACCCCTTATCGTAGTTGGCCACGGCCTCGCTGAACACCCTCCCGTTCGGGACGTGGACGATCCGGCCCGTGCTCTGGTCGGCCTCCACCCATCCCCCGATCTCCAGGAGGGTGAACTGGAAGATCCGGATATCGATCACGTCGCCCGCGACCGCGCCGATCTGGATCCGGTCGCCCACCTCGAAGGGCCTGCGCCACACGAGAAACAGCCACCCGGCCAGGTTCACCAAGAGGTCGCGCAGGGCGATGGCCACGCCGGCCGACAGAAGGCCGAGCACCGTGGCGACCGACTGGAACCCCCGGATCCAGATGCGGCCCACGAGCAGCACCCCCAGGGCGGCAGCCGCATAGGCGGTCCCCTTTCGCCAGTGGTAGAGCTTGTCGGGGTCGTCCACGCGCCGGTCCACGAGGCGCAGCACCGTCCGGCGCAGGGCCCAGAGCCCCAGGACCACGCCGGCGGTCACGGCGAGGTCCCACGCCACGCCGGGGGGCAGGGGAAGCGCCTCGAAAACCGAACGCAGCCGTTCGACCATGGGGGAGTTCACTCCCCCTCGGCCCGGAGCCAGGCGATGCCGTACGGCGGAAGCTCCAAACGCAGCGTTCCGTCGCGCACCTCGGCGCGGGTCCCGGAAAGGAGGTCCGTCCAGCACGTTGGGGGTTCACCCAGCTTCTCGGCGGGAACCTCCAGGGCGAGGGGCCGCGCCACCACACTCGTCACCGCCAGGAGTCTCCGTCCCGATGTTGGGGCGCGGCGCAGCACGGCGAACACCTCCTCGCCGAGGTCCAGGACCTCCTGGGAGGCGTTGGGGTGGAACTCCGGCGCCGAGGTCCTCGCCTCCAGGAGCCGCCGGAACCCGGCGAGAACCTGGTGCTGCCGGGTCGTGGGGTCCCGGAACCACCGCTCCAGCACCCCGTGGTAGATCTCTTTGCGGTTGATGGCCCGCGGTTCGGCCCCCCGGGCGATGGCCTTGGAATCGTTCTTCGCGCCGAAAAGGCTCGGCAGGTAGATCCCCGGCACCCCCCGCAGCGCTAAGGCCACCGACCGGCTGGCGAGATACCGGGCCACCTGGAGGTCCCGGGACTCCCCGCCGCGATCCCGGTTGAGGGCGCTCCACCAGGTGATGTTGAGCTCGTAGGGGCTGAGGGCGCCGTCTTCCGCCTGGCGCTGGGAGACGAGTCCGCCGTGCTCCCGGCAGCGCTCCACGAGAAACCCGATCTCCTCGTCCGGCAGGATGCCCCTAGCCCCGAGAAGGCCGATGCCGTCGTGGGACGAGAGGAAGTTGAGATAGTTGGCCGTGTCGGAGGGGTACTCGAGCCCCGCCGCCCAGCGGGTGAGGTGGCGGCTCGTGCCGCGCAGGAAGGCGTGGAGGACCAGGGGCGGCAGGGCGAAGTTGTAGACGAGCTGGGCCTGGTCCGTGCCGTCGCCGAAGTAGCGCACGTTCTCGGCGTGGGGCACGTTGGTCTCGGTGATCAGGGCCACCTCGGGCGCCACCACGTCGAGGGCGGCCCGGAGGAACTTCACGAGGGCGTGGGTCTGGGGCAGGTTGGCGCAGGAGGTGCCGATGGCCTTCCACACGTAGGTCACCGCGTCGAGCCGGACGAGCTCCGCCCCGTGGACCAGGTAGTTGAGGAGGATCTCCAGCACCCGGAAGAGCACCAGCTCGTTTCGGAAATTGAGGTCCACCTGGTCGCGGCTGAACGTGGTCCACACCCAGCGCGTGCCGTGGATCGTGGGAAACGCGCTCAGGAGCGGGGTGGGCCGGGGGCGGAGAACCTTGCGGAGTTCCGCCGGCGGGATCGCGTCGGGCCGGGAGAACGCGATGAACATCGCGTCGTACCCGGGCCTGCCGTTCAGGAACCGCTGGAACCACCGGCTCTTGGCCGACACGTGGTTGAACACCCCGTCGAACATGAGCCGGAAGTCACCGGCCAGGGCTTCCACGTCCTCCCAGGTGCCCAGCCGGGGGTCCACCTGGTCGTAATCCAGAATCGAGAAGCCCCGGTCCGACGAGTACGGGAAGAACGGCAGGATGTGAACCGTGTTCACGAGACCCCGCAGGTGCTCCGTCAGGAATTGGCGCAGGGCCTCCAGCGGGCGGAGCTTCCGGTTGATGAGGAGATCTCCGTAGGTGATCAGGATCACGTCCCGCTGGTCGAACCGGGTTTCCGGCCGGAACCCGTGCACCGCCTCCTGGGCCTCGGGGGTTCGGTGGGCGAAATACACCCGTAAAATCCGCGTGACCTCGGGCATGGCGGTCCGGGCGCGCCTGGGGCCGTAGAGAAAGGCGAGGAGGTCCTCCAGGCGCCGTTTTTGCCCGGGCGTCAGATCCAGGAGGGGGCGGGTGTAGTCGGGCTCCGGAAGGTGGAGGAGCGTTCGCGGCCGCGGCATGGTCAGGTCGGTCTCGGCACTCGCGGTAGGGGGGATTGTCGCCGGTAGGATAGCACGCCCAGCGGCGGGGGCGTACCGCTCCGCGGGCGCGCGAGCCAAAAAAGAGGCCCCGCTTTCGGCGGGGCCTCTTCGTGGAATCGGTGAATCAGCCAGGGGACTACGCGGTCCCCTCGATGATGCGCAGTTGGGGCGCCTCCGGGTCTTCGGAGGTCCAGACCTTCTCCTCGGACTCCTCGGAGGCCACGAACCGAGACACCTCCCGGATCCGGACCTCGCCCAGATCGAGCTCTTCCTGCAGATACCGGAGCACCTCGGCGGGGCTCGTGTTGCCGCAGGTGAACACGTCCAGGGCCACGAGGCCGTCGTCGGCGTAGCTGTGGGCCGACACGTGGCTCTCGTCGAGGAGCACCATGGCGGTGAACCCCGGCGGGGAGTTGTGGCCGAAATGATAGCGCACCTGGGAGATCACGTTGGCGCCGGCCCGGGTGGCGGCCCGGGCCATGGCCTCGAGGAACCTCTTGTCGTCGAGGCACACCTCCCGGCTCACGTTCCAGCAATCGACGAGAAGATGGCGGCCCTTGCCCTGGTTCATGGCGCGACCCTCCGTGCTTGGGGCCCCGTGGGGGCAACGAGGTGCGGTGGAAAGCCGCGCCATTATAGGGATGGGGCCGGCGGTGTAAAGAAAAAAACGAAAGGCCTGAGCCCCCGGACCGAGCCGGACGGAAAACCCTAAAACTCCAGTCGGTTGCGGCAAGGTTCCCCGGGCCTCCCGGAACCCGGGCGGCGCCCGGGGCCCGGGGGTGGCGGCCGTTGTCGGTTCCGGCGCCCTGTGTTAGGTTTCGCCGGTTCCAATCCTGCGCTTGCCGCACCGGAGGGAGGAGGGTCGCCGTGCGCTGGGTCGTGTTGGTCCTGTTCGCGTATCTCCTGGGGTCGGTGCCCACGGGTCTCGTGCTCGCCAAGGCCTTCGGATTGGGGGATCCCCGCCGGGCCGGGTCGGGGAACATCGGGGCCACGAACGTCGGCCGGACCCTGGGCAAGAAGTGGGGCGTGGTGACGCTCGTGGGCGACGCCCTCAAGGGGTTCATCCCCACGGCCCTGGCGCTGGGAGCGTTTGGCTCCCCCTGGGCCGTGGTCACGGTGGGGTTCGCCGCCTATCTCGGGCACCTCTTCCCCCTGTACCTCGGATTCCAGGGCGGGAAGGGCGTTGCCACCGGCCTCGGCGTGTTCCTGGCCTTGGCGCCGGGGAGCGTGGTGTGGGCGGCGTTCGTGTTCGCCGTGCTCGTGTGGCGGTTTCGTTGGGTGAGTTTGGGAAGCTTAGGGGCGGCCGCGGCCCTGCCGCTGATCCTGGCCTACGCCGACCACCCCCTGTCGGTGGTCGTCCTCGGGCTCGCGGTGGGGGCGCTCACGTTCTGGAAGCACCGGGACAATATCGAGCGGCTCCTCGACGGCACCGAGCACCGCCTGGGGCAGCCGGGATGAGCGCCGGGGATCTGCGCCGGTTGCCGGCGGTGGAACGGGTGCTCCAGCACCCCCGGGTCAAGGCCGCCGTGGAGGCGGGGGAGGTGCCGAGGCCGGTGGCGACCGATGCCGCACGGGAGGTGCTTGCCGCGGTGCGCGAGGAGGTGCGGGCGGGCCGGGGCGACGTCCCGGACCTCGACGCGGTGGCGAACCGGGTTCTCGACCGGGCCCGGGAGCGCACGGCGGCCCGGCTCGTGCCGGTGATCAACGCGACGGGGGTGGTGCTCCACACGAACCTCGGGCGGGCTTCTCTGGCCCTCGAGGCCCGGCGGGCCCTCGAGGTCGCCGCCGGGTACTGCAACGTGGAGTTCCGGCTCGCCACGGGCGAGCGGGGCCACCGCCACGAGGTGGTGGAGGCGCTCCTCCGGGAACTCACCGGGGCCGAGGCCGCCTGCGTGGTCAACAACAACGCCGCCGCCGTGCTCCTGGGGCTCGCCGCCCTCGCACGGGGTCGCGAGGTGGTGGTGAGCCGGGGCGAACTCGTGGAGATCGGGGGCTCGTTCCGGATCCCCGAGGTGATGGAGCAGAGCGGGGCGGTGCTCAGGGAGGTGGGCACCACCAACAAGACCCATCTCCGGGACTACGAGCGGGCCATCGGGCCCGAAACCGCCCTGCTGCTCAAGGTGCACACGTCCAACTACCGGATCCTGGGGTTCACGGCCTCGGTCCCCGCGGCCGAGCTCGTGGGCCTGGCGCGCCGCAACGGGCTCGCGGTGATGGAGGACCTGGGGAGCGGGTGCCTGGTGGACCTCGCGCGCGCCGGCATCGAGCCCGAGCCCACGGTGGGGGAGGCGTTGGCCGCCGGGGTCGATCTCGTCACTTTCTCCGGCGACAAGCTCCTCGGGGGACCCCAGGCCGGCATCCTGGTGGGGCGGCGCGAAGCCGTGGAGGCCTGCGCCCGGCACCCCCTGATGCGGGCCCTGCGGCCCGACAAGCTCACCCTGGCCGCCCTGGAGGCGACCCTGGCCCTCTACCGGGATCCGGTGCGGGTGTGGGAGCGGGTGCCGGCGCTCCGGATGCTCTCGGGGCCCGTTTCGGAGTTGGAGTCGCGGGCCGAACACCTGGCCGGAGCGATCCGGGCCCGGCTGGGCGGGGCGGCCGAGGTCCGGGTGGCCGCCGACGTCTCCCGGGTGGGGGGCGGGGCGTTGCCGCTGGCCGAGATTCCCACCCGGGTCGTGGAGATCCGCCCCTCGGACGGGGGAACGGCGGAGCTCGAGGAGCGGCTCCGGAGAGGGCGGCCGCCGGTGGTGGGCCGGGTGCGGGATGGGGCCCTGGTGCTGGACCCCCGCACCGTGGCCCCGGAACAGGAGGAGGCCCTGGTGGAGGCGGTGGCGGAAGCGGCTAGGCGGCTAGGCGGCTAGGCGGCTGGGCGGCTGGGCGGCTGGGCGGCTGGGCGGCTGCCCGGCGCGTGGTTGTTCGGCGCACTGGCTTCCCAGCTTTCCGGCTTTCCAGCCAGAAGAAAGGAGGTCTGCCGTGCAGAAGAAATGGATCGCGTTGGGGGCCGTGGTTCTGGCCGTTCTCCTTTTGTACGGGTGGGTCAAGGGCACCTACAACGGCCTCGTGGCAGCCGAGGAGGCCGTGGCCAAGGCCTGGGCCGACGTGGAGAGCACCTACCAGCGGCGGGCCGACCTGATCCCGAACCTGGTGGAAACGGTCAAGGGCTACGCCACCCACGAGAAGGAGGTCCTAACCCAGGTCACCGAAGCCCGGAGCCGGGTGGGCCAGATCCGCGTGGACGCCCGGGGGCTGGCGCCCGAGGCCATCGAGCGGTTCCAGAAGGCCCAGCAGGGCCTGAGCGGGGCGCTCTCGCGGCTTTTGGCGGTGGCCGAGCGATACCCGGACCTCAAGGCGAACCAGAACTTCCTCGACCTCCAGACCCAGCTCGAAGGCACCGAGAACCGCATCGCCGTGGCCCGCCGGCGGTACAACGAGGCCGCCCGGGCCTACAACACCCGGATCCGGTCGTTCCCGGCGAACCTGTTCGCCCGGGCGTTCGGGTTCGAGCCCAAGCCGTATTTCCAGGCGGAAGAGGGCGCCGAAGCGGCGCCCAAGGTGAAGTTCTGACGTGGTCGCCGGTCGCCGGTCCCCGGTCTTCAGTCGGTGGGGGATGCCCGGGGCGGTGTGCGCGCTGGTGCTCCTCGCCTTCGCCCTCGCCGCGGCCGGCCTCGAGGTGCCCCCGCGGCCCCTGGGGAGGGTGAGCGATTTCGCGGGGCTTCTGAAGCCCCAGGAGCGGGCCCGGATCGAGGCGAGGCTCGCGGAGATCGAGCGGACCACGTCCAACCAGTTCGCGGTCGCCATCTTCCCGAGCCTCGAGGGGGAGGACCTGGAGGACTTCTCCATCCGGCTCGCCGAGGCCTGGAAGATCGGCCAGAAGGGCCGGGACAACGGGGTGATCCTCCTCGTGTTCCTCGAGGAGCGCAAGGTGCGCATCGAGGTGGGCTACGGCCTGGAGGGGGCGATCCCGGACGTCCTGGCCGGCCGGATCATCCGCGAGGTGCTGGCCCCCCGGTTCCGGCAGGGCGACTACGCCGGCGGCATCCTGGCCGCCGTGGACGCCCTGGACCGGGCGAGCCGGGGGGAGTTCACGCCGGCGGCCAAGCCGGAGCGATCCCAACGGGTGCCGCCCTTCGTGGGGGTCCTGCCGTTCGTTCTTTTTGCGATCTTCTTCCTCTCGGCCGTGGCCCGGTCCCGTTCGACCCACATCGGGGGGCGGCGGGTGAGGCGGGGCGGGTTCTGGTGGTTCGGGCCGGGCGGCGGGTTCGGGGGGGGCGGCTTTGGCGGGGGCGGCGGGTTCGGTGGCGGGGGGGGAGGTTTCGGGGGCGGCGGCGCGAGCGGAGGGTGGTGAGCCATGGCCGAGCGGAAGAAAAGGCCCGCGGCCTTTTTGACCCCGGAGGAGCGCGCGGCGGTGGAGGAAGCCATCGCCGAGGCCGAGGGGACCACCAGCGGGGAGATCCGGGTGGTGATTTCCCGGAGCGCCAAGGGCGACCCCCTCGAGGCGGCCCGAAAGGCGTTCGTCCGGCTCGGGATGCACCGGACCCGGGAGCGGAACGGGGTTATCATCCATCTCGCCACAGCCGACCGGAAGTTCGCGATTTACGGCGACGAGGGCGTCCACCGGATCGTCGGGCAGGAAGGGTGGGAGCGGATCCGCGACGGCATGGCCGAGCGGTTCGCCCGGGGTGCGTTCGGCGAGGGCCTCGTCTACGCCGTGCGGGAGGTGGGAAAGGTGCTGGCCCGGCACTTCCCCTGGCGCCCCGACGACGTGAACGAGCTCCCGGACGAGGTCGTCGAGGAGGATTGACCCCCGGCGGCGGGAGGAACCACGGAGGGAGCGGTTTCGTGTGGCCCCGAGGAAGGGCTTGCTCTGGACAAAGTGGGTCACGGGCCCTGGAGGCTCTTGGTGTATACCTGGGCCATCGCCCTAAGACCGCCGGCCTGAAACGGGGGGCTAGAGAACGCCGAACCCTTCCCCATTCCCGATTCCCCACCCCCCACGGAGGCGTCCCATGGCAACCCACGAAATTCTGAAGTTCCAGTTCGAGGACGTGCTCGACCCCAAGACCCGGGAACTGTGCGCCCTGGCCGCCGCGGCGGCCGGCGGATGCGCCCACTGAACCCAGATGCACTTCGCGGGCGCGAAGAAACAAGGGGCGACCGAGGCGGAGATCCGGCAGGTGCTGGCCATGGCCATGATGGTGGGGGCGGCCCGGGTGCGGAACTTTGTGACGGAAACCCTGGGGGTGGGGCTCAAACCGGGGGAGCCGGGGGAATGACCCCAGCGATTCCGCTCGCCGCGATCCTGGCCGGGGGGAAATCCCGCCGCATGGGCCGGGACAAGGCCCCCATGGAGTTTCTGGGAGTCCCGCTGATCGAACGGGTCTGGCGGGTGGCGACGGCGGTGGCCCAGAAGGTGATCGTGGTGGGCGGAGCGGGGTACCTGGCCGACAAGGGCGTGCCCACCGTGCCCGACCGATTTCCCGGGGCGAGCGCCCTGGGGGGCGTCGCCACGGCGCTGGGCTGGGCCCGGGAGGAGCTGGGGCCGGGGACCTGGGTGCTCTGCCTCGCGTGCGACCTCCCACTCGTCCGGCCGGAACTCCTCTCGCTCCTCTGGGATCTGCGAGACGAGGCGCAGGTGGTGGTGCCCCGGGTCGAGGCCGGGTACGAGCCCCTGGTGGCCCTTTACCGGGAGGACGGCTTGGGGGTCTTGGAGGAGCAGATCCGGGGTGGGGATCTGAGCATCCTCCGGGCGTTTCCCCGTTTGCGCACCGTGGAGGTGGGGGAGGAGGTCCTGCGCCGGGCCGACCCGGAGTTGCGCTCGTTCCTGAACCTGAACCGGCCCGAGGACGTGGAAAAGGCCCTGCGGTTGGCTACGCGGATCGGCGGTGCCGGTGCCAGTGGTCCAGGTACCTCTCCCCCTGGCGGCGCCAGTCGGCAATCCGCCGGGTGAGGAACCGGAGAATGGGGGGGAGGGGGTTGCGTCTCAACCAACGACTCCGCAGCATGGTAGACCGTCCGTCGCCGTCGCGATGGTGGTTTGCGGAACCTTTAAAATGCAGGGATCGTGCCCGCGCCTTCCATCCGCAATGGCAAGAATAGGGTAATCCGTTTCCCAAAGAGGGAAAAGTCCCGGAGCACCCACCCGCCGGAGGGCGGGGTTCGGGGTGCAGGGTTCGGTCACTCCTCGGGGGCCGGAGGGGGCGATGCCGCGGCCGGGCCGTAAGGCCCGCAGGAACGCCGGTCGCGGCTTGGAAGCTCCCCAGGGCCCCTTCGGGGCCCCCCCTACGCAGGACAGTACCGTCCGAGTCAGGGTTTAGGGTGGGAGCGGCGTCCACGCCGCC
>NZ_BAAHXI010000008.1:0-75867 GCF_054656955.1 Deferrisoma palaeochoriense | reverse complement strand
CGTCCGAGGCAGGGTTCGGGGGTGGGAGCGCCTTCCAAGGCGCGACCCGGGCCGTAAGGCCCGAAAGACAGGGCGTCGCGGCTTGGCAGCCGCTCCCACAGGTTGGGACAGCCCCTGACGCTGGAATCCCGAAGGTTCTTCGCCGCCTAGCTGCCGAGCGGCCCAGCCGCCTAGCCGAGGCTATTGGGAAAGGAGGTGTCCATGTTGCGGTTCCGACGGGGTGCGGCGGTGGGGCTGATCCTGGCGGCGGCGGTCCTAGGGGCGGGGCAAGGGGTCTCGGCCGGCGCCGAGTGCCGGATCCGGATGTCCACCACGACGAGCACCGAGAACTCGGGGCTCCTGGCCCGGCTCCTGCCGCCGTTCGAGGAAACCTGGGGGTGCAAGGTGGACGTGATCGCGGTGGGCACGGGGAAGGCCCTGCGGCTCGGGGCCAACGGCGACGTGGACGTGGTGCTGGTGCATGCCCGATCGGCCGAGGACCGGTTCGTGGCCGAGGGCTACGGCGTGAACCGGCGCGACGTGATGCACAACGACTTCGTGGTGCTGGGCCCCCCCGCCGACCCGGCCGGCGTGCGGGGGGCGGGCTCGGCCGCCGAGGCCTTCCGCCGGATCGCGACGGCCGAAGCCCCGTTCGTCTCCCGGGGCGACGACTCCGGCACCCACAAGAAGGAACTCGGGCTTTGGGCCGCGGCCGGGCTGAAACCCAAGGGCTCCTGGTACAAGGAGGCCGGGCAGGGGATGGGCCCGGTGCTCCTGATGGCCCGGGAGCTTCGGGCCTACACCCTCTCGGACCGGGGGACGTACCTGGCGTTTCGCGACAAGCTCGATCTCGCCGTGGTCTTCGAGGGGGACCCCGCGCTCGCCAACCCCTACGGCGTGATCGCGGTGAACCCGGCCCGGTACCCCCACGTGAACTACGAGGGGGCCATGCTGCTCATCGGGTACCTCACGGGCCCCCGGGGCCAGAGGATCATCAAGGGGTTCCAGAAGGGCGGGGAGCCCCTGTTTTTCCCCGACGCGATCCCCGATCCCTGAGCGCCTCGGCTCACCACGCCCCGAGCCGCCGGTACGCCTCGTACACCACGATGCCGACGGCCGTGGAGAGGTTGAGGCTCCGGACCCGGCCCCAGATCGGGATCCGGAAGGCCCGGCCGGCGTTGGCCTCGAGGAGCTCCGGCGGAAGCCCCCGGGTCTCGGGGCCGAACACGAGCCGGCAGCCCGGGGCGTAGGGCGCCTCGTCGTAGGGCCGGCCGGCCCGGGCCGAGAAGTAGAAGACCGGACCCGGGCCGGTCGCGGCGAGCGCGGCGGCGAGGTCCGGGTGTTCGTGCACGTCCACGTGGGGCCAGTAGTCGAGCCCGGCCCGCTTGAGGTGCCGGTCGTCCGTGGAGAACCCCAGGGGATGGACGAGGTGGAGCGCCGAGCCGGTGGCGGCGCACAGCCGGGCGATGTTGCCCGTGTTGGGAGGGATCTCGGGCTCCACCAGGACCACGTGCACCCGGGGCCGGCTCACGGCGTCCCCCCGAGCCACCGGGACAGGTGCCGGCCGGTGGGGCCCAGCGCCCGCCGGGCCACCTCGGCCGGCGGCCCGGTGTCCACGATCCTGCCGCCCTCGTCCCCGCCTTCGGGTCCCAGGTCGATCACCCAGTCGGCCCGGGCGATGAACTCCAGGTTGTGCTCCACGGCCACCACGGTGTTCCCGGCCTCCACGAGCTCCCCCAGCACCGCCAGGAGCCTCCCCACGTCCTCCGGGTGGAGGCCGGTGGTGGGCTCGTCCAGGAGATACACGAGGTCCTTGGGCCTGCGGCCGAGGAGCTCGGCCGCGATCTTGAGCCGCTGGGCCTCCCCGCCCGAGAGCGTCGGCGCGGGCTGGCCGAGCACCAGGTAGCCCAGGCCCAGCCGCTCCAGGGTCCTGAGGGCCCGCACCAGCCCGGCCGGTTCGTCGAACACCTCCAGGGCCTCGTCCACGCTCATCCGGAGCACGTCGTGGATGGACCGGCCCCGGTACCTCACGGTGAGCACCTCGGGCCGGAACCTCCGGCCGGCGCACTCGGAGCACGGCACGTAGAGGTCCTCGAAGAGGTACATCTCGAGTTGCTCGTAGCCGGTGCCCGCGCAGGTCTCGCACCGGCCGGCCTTGGCGTTGAAGGAAAAGTGGGCGGGGGTGAGCCCGAGCCGCCGGGCGGCCGGCTGGGCCGCAAAGAGATCCCGCACCGCCTTGTAGGCGCCCACATAGGTGAGCGGCACCGACCGGGGCGTGCGGCCCATGGGCGACTGGTCCACGAGCCGCACGCCGCGCACCTTGGGCGCCCGAGGCAGTTCCAGCTCCCCGGGGCCCCGGGCGCCCCGGGATTCAAGGAGCGGGTACAGGGTTTCGGCGACCAGGGTGGACTTCCCGGACCCGGACACCCCGGTCACCACGGCGAGCACCCCCAGGGGAAAGCGGACCTCCAGGTCCTTCAGGTTGTGGAGCCGGCACCCCCGCAGGACCAGGAACCCCCGGGGCGGCCGAAGGGGAGGGGAGTCCTCGCCCGAGCCCGTCCGGCCCAGGGCCCGGCCGGTGGGGGTGGGGGCGCGGGCCAGGTCCACCAGCGTGCCCTGGAACACGACCCGGCCGCCTTCGCGGCCGCCGCCGGGGCCCATCTCGATGGCCCAGTCGGCCCGGCGGATGAGCGACAGGTCGTGCTCCACGGCGAGCACGGTGTTGCCCCGGCCGGCGAGTTCCCGGAGCACCTCGGCCAGGACGTCCACGTCCCTGGGGTGGAGCCCGACGGTGGGCTCGTCCAGCACGTAGAGCGTGCCCGCCAGGTGGTTTTGGAGTTGCAGGGCCAGGGCGGCACGCTGGGCCTCGCCCCCCGACAGCGTGCGGGTGGGCCGGTCCATGGTGAGATAATGGAGCCCCAGGCGCACCAGGGTGCCGATCCGGTCCTCGATCCGCCACAGCACCCCCTGGCCCCGGGGGCCCACGGCGGGCCCGAGCCCCCGGACCCACCGGCCGAGGCTCGCCAGGTCCATGCGGCTCGCCTCGGCGATGGTGCGGCCGTCCACGGTGACCGAAAGGGCCTGGGCGTTGAGCCGGGCCCCCTGGCAGGCGGGGCAGGTGCGGGGGCTCCGGTACCGGGCCAGGAACACCCGCACGTGCATCTTGTATCGCTTCCCCTCCAGGTACTCGAAAAACTCCCGGATTCCCTCGAACCCGGGGGCCCCGTCCCACACGAGCCGGCGGGCCTCGGCCGGAAGCTCGGCCCAGGGGGTGTCGAGGTCGAGCCCGAGCCGGGGGGCGTGCGCCAGGAGCTGATCCTGCCACCACCGGTTGGCCGGGGTCTGCCAGGGCTCGACGGCGCCTTCCCGCAGGGTTTTTGCGGGATCGGGGATCACCTTGGCCTCGTCCCACTCGAGCACGGCGCCGAAGCCGGTGCAGGTGGGGCAGGCCCCCAGGGAGTGGTTGAAGCTGAAGAGGACCGGCCGCGGCTCGGGGAGCTCCCGGTCGCAGCGGTGGCAGCGGCGGGCCGCCCCGAACCGCAGTTCCTCCCCGGTGGCGAGCCGGATCCGGGCCGCGCCCGCGCCCAGGTGGTAGGCCTGCTCGATGGCCCCCACGAGCCGGCCCTTGCGGTCCGGGTCCACCCGGAGCCGGTCGACGACCAGGGCGGCCTCGGCGGGCGGGGTCTCGGGGAGCCCGGGCTCCTCGAGATCGACCACGCCGTCCCCCAGCCGGACCCGGGCGAACCCCCGGGCCAGGAGGCGGGAGCGCCAGTCCCGGGGCGGGAGCCATTCCAGGCGCCCCAGCGGGACCTCCACCGTCACCCGGGCGCCCGGGTGGGTCTCCTCCAGGTGCACGGCCGCCGCCTCGGGCGTCCAGGCCCGGCCGGGCTCCCCGCACCCGGGGCAGCGCACCTCGCCGGCCACGGCGTAGAGCACCCGGAAGAGGTCGTAGAGCTCGGTGGCCGTGCCCAGGGTCGAACGGGCCGTGCGCACCGTGTTGCGCTGCTCCAGGGCCACCGCCGGCCTCACGTTCTCCATGGCGTCCACGGCGGGCCGCACGCTCTTTTCCGAAAGCAGCCGGGCGTAGGCCGGCAGGGACTCGAGGAACCGCCACTGCCCCTCGGCGAACACGGTGTCGAAGGCGAGGCTCGACTTGCCCGAGCCCGACACGCCGGTCACCACCACGAACCGGTCGTGGGGGATGGCGACGGTGAGGTTCCGGAGGTTGTTCTGGCGGGCGCCGACGATGCGAAGCGAGGATGCGGTTCGGGTCATGGGACCCGGGATTATGGCCGCCCGGCGGTTCGCCGGCAAGGCCGCCGGCCGATTGGACCTCGGCCGAACGAGCGGTTAGAATGCCGCGCCGTTCCCCCCTTTGAGCCGCTTCCCGGGAGGCCGATCCATGGACCAGGATTACTCGAGGTGGTTCTACGACCGGGTCGCCCCGGTGTACGACTGGGTGTTCGGTAAGACCATGGAGGAGGGGCGCCGCGAGGCGGCCCGCCGGGTGCGCCCCGGCGACCGGGTGCTCGAGGTGGGGGTCGGAACGGGCCTCGGGCTCCGGCACTACCCTTCGGGATGCGAGATCCTCGGGATCGACATCTGCCCCCGGATGGTCCGGAAGGCCCGGTGGCGGGCGCTGGTGGAGGGGAACGGGTCCCGGATCCACCTGCGCTGCATGGACGCCACCCGGCTCGACCTGCCCGACGACGCCTTCGACGCGGTCGTGGCGCCCTACGTCATCACCACGGTGGGCGACCCCCTGGCCCTGTGCGCCGAGATGCGGAGGGTCTGCAAACCAGGTGGCCGGGTGGTGGTGGTCAGCAACACCCGGGAAGACGGCGCCTGGGGCGCCATCAAGTGCCGGCTTTCCCCCCTGATGGAGCGGGTGGGGTTCTGCACCGATCTCGACGTGCCCGAGGTGCTCGAGAAGGCGGGGCTGCGGGTGGTGGAGGCCCGGCGGGTCAACCTGGGGATCCACAAGCTGTTCGTGGCCCAGAAGCCCGAGGAGCGAACGCACTGAGGGCGTCTGGGCGATGAAACCCCCTCGTTCCCGGTGCCCCAACCGGAGCCTTGCGGATGCGTGGGCCACCAACGGGGGAAAGGCCGGCGGGTTCCCCGGGCCTCCGGGGTAAAGGTTCCGGGCCGCGTGCCGAAACGGAGGGAAAAGCCCCGCGGACGCCGGGCCCTCGCGTTCCCGCGGGGAACTTCCCCCCTTGGAGTCGGATCATGCGGTTTCTCTGCTGGGTCCTCCCCGCGTTGTTCCTTGCGGTGTCGCCCGCCGCCGCGACCACGGTCAACGATCTCCTGCGGCTCTGGATCCCGGACCGGCTCGAGTTCTGCGGGGAACCGGTGCCCCTGGAGCGGCCGGATGTTCTCGAACGGCTCGATCTCGAGCTCGTGGTGGCCCTGGGCGACCCGGTGAGCGCGGCCCTGTGGTTCAAGCGGGCCCCGCGGTATCTCCCCATCGCCCGGCAGGCCCTCGCCGAGGCCGGGCTTCCGGTCGACCTCCAGTACGTGCCCGTCATCGAAAGCAACCTGCGACCCGGGGCCGTGAGCCGGGCCGGGGCCGTGGGCCCCTGGCAGTTCCTCCGGTCCACCGGGGAACTCTACGGCCTCGCGTGCGAGAACGGCTGCGACGACCGGCGCCACTGGGAGAAGGCCACGGCGGCGGCCGTGGCCCACCTCAAGGATCTCCACGACGCCTTCGGGTCCTGGCCCCTCGCCCTGGCGGCGTACAACGCCGGTCGGAAGCGTGTGGCCTCGGCCATGGAGGCCCAGGGCGAGGAGTCGTTCTATGATCTCAGGCTCCCCCGGGAGACGGAGCGGTACGTTTTCCGCGCCATGGCCGCGAAGTTGATCCTGGAGCACCCGGAGCGGTACGGCATCGACCTCGAGGGGGCAAGAACCTGGGAACCGCTGGAGACGCGGGAGGTGACCCTTCGGGTGGAGCGGCGGCGGCTCCCCGTGGCGGCCGTGGCCCACGCCGCCGGCTTGGGGTACCGGCGGTTGGTGGAGTTGAACCCCTGGATCGTGGGCGCGGAACTGCGCAAGGGCACCTACCGGGTGGCGCTGCCCGGAGGGGCTGCCGAGGGTTTCGAGACCCGGTTGGCGGCCTGGGAGAGGGACAATCCGGAACCCCGGACGATCTACCACCGGGTCAGGCGGGGCGACACCCTGACCGCCATCGCCCGGCGCTACGGGCTCACGGTGGGGCAGATCTGCGAGTGGAACGGCATCACCCCCCGCACCACCATCTACCCGGGCCAGACCCTGACCCTGTTCCTGACGGATTAGCCCCGGGGGCGCCTCACGCCGTGCCGAACCCCTGGGAGAGCAGGTGGGGGTCGATGCCCAGGAGGCGGATCGCCCGCTCCCACCGCTCGTCGGCCGGCACCGAAAAGAGGAGTTCGGCCGACGCCGGCACCACGAGCCAGTCGTTCCGGGCGATCTCCCCCTCCAGTTGGTCGGGCGCCCAGCCCGCGTATCCCAGGAAGAAGAGAAACCGCTCCGGCCCTTCCTCCCGGGCGATGTCCCGCAGGATCTCCAGGGACGTGCCCAGATAGAGCCCGCGCAGCACCTCCACGGAGCCCTCGTAGGCGGGGCCCTCGTAGAGCACGAAGCCCATCTCGGGCTGCACCGGGCCGCCGTAATGGATCGGCTCCTCGGCCCCCCCCTCGCCCTCGATGCCCTGGCCCTCGTAGATCTGGCCGAGCTCGAAGGGGGTCGGCCGGTTCACCACGAGGCCCAGGGCTCCCTCCTCCGTGTGCTCGCACAGGAGCACCACCGTTCGCTCGAAGTTGGGATCGGTGAGTTGGGGCATGGCCACCAGGAAGTGGCCCTTCAGGATCGTGCGCTCGATGGGACACCTCGCTCCGGGCGGATCAGTCCGCGCCGGGTTCGTAGGGCATGCAGAAAATGCAGGGCGCGTACCCGGCGGCAAAGGCCTCTTCCTTGGTGCGGAAGGTCACCGCGTTGTGGGCCCACTCGATGGCGTGGATGGCGCAACTGGGCTTCTCGTTCGCCAGGTCGTGCACGTGGCGCTTGCGGTTGGGGTTTGCATCGCCCAGGTACCGGGTGGGATAGTTTCGTCGGGGTTGCATGGACGGCCTCCCTCGCAACTGGAATTCCACACGGAGAGGCCCAAGCTAGCAACCCCCTCGGACCCGGTCAAGAGCCGTTCTGGAGGGAGTGAGCCATGGTGAGTTTCGGCCCGGCCCGCGGTGCGACGGTGGTCTTTGTCGCGGGCCTGCTCGTTGCGGTCGCGGCCGCCGGTCAGGAGTACCGCATCGACCGGCCCGCCGAGCCCGAGTCCCAGCCCGTGCACCTGACGGCGCCGGTGGAGGGGGCCGTGGAGGTCACGAACCTGCCCCCGGTCCAGGACGTGCGGGTGGTGGGCGGGACGTTGGAGGGGCCCGTGCCCGTGCAGGGCACGGTGGAGATCCGCACCGGTGCTCCCCTTCCGGTGGAGGTCACGAACCCGCCACCGGCGGCCGAAGGGCCGCTGGAGGTCCAGGGCACCGTGACCGTGGACGACCGGGTGCCGGTGCGGGTGGTGGTCACGAACCCCCCGCCGGTGCCGGAGCGCCGGCCGGAACCCCGGTTCGCCGCGTTTTCGTTCGAGGGGGTGTTCCGGGCGGGCCAGGCCGCGGTGCGCCGGACCTTCACCCCGCCGGAGGGCCAGGTGTTCCACGCCACGGGCCTCGTTCTCGACGCCCGGACCGACGCGTTCCTGCGGTTGCGGCTCCTGGCGGAGGCCGGCGCCGTGGCTGGCGATGTGGTGGGGGCGGCCGGGGCCGTGCCCCTTGGGCTCCTGGACTCCAGGGTGGGACCCACGGCCCCGTTGAGTCCGCCGGTGCCCCTGCGGGGGGCGTTCGTGGTGGAGGTGGAGGCACCGGCCGGCAGCCTCGGGGCGCCGTTCCGGGCCACGGTCACCGGCTACTTGGGGCCCGGGGTGCCGTGACGCAGGGTCAGGCGCCCTCCAGGATCTTTTTGCGGATCAGTTCCACGATCTCGTCGATCGCCTGGCGCACCCGGCGGTCTGCGAGGATCGCCTCCCGAAGTTCCCGGGGTCCGGTGCCGCCCTCGGCGGCGCCCTCCTCGATCCGGCGCCGGGCGCCCACCGGCGTGAGCCCTTTCTCGTTCACGAAATAGTCGAGCTTCCGGACCCGTTCGATGCACTCCCGGGTGAACCGGCGCTGGCCGCCGGGGGTGCGGTGGGGCGCGAGGAACCCGGGGAGTTTCCGGTCCCAGAGCCGGATCGTGTGGACGGGGACGTCCGTGAGTTCGGAAACCTCTTTGATCGTGTAGAGTTCTCCCGCCTTCAGGGGAGCCTCGTCGCGCCGGTCCTGGTCCTCCATGATGCCATCGCTCCGAAAAAGGGGGGGAAAGGGGTCTCGGTCCCGTATCGGAACCCTGGCCGAAAACTTTACCGCCCTCCCCCTCTAATGTCTACCCAAAAAGTCATAAAATTTTGTTCAGCGGGTACTCGATGATGCCGGTGGCCCCCGCCGCGAGGAGCTTCGGGATGAGGTCGCGCACCACCCGCTCCTCCACCACGGCCTCCACGCTGAGCCAGTCGGTGCGGAACAGGTGGGCCACGGTGGGCGCCTGGAGGCTCGGCAGGATCTCGATCACGTCCTCCACCCGATCGCCCGGCACGTTCATCTTGAGCCCCACCATGCCCTCGGCCCGGAGGGCCGCCTGAAGGAGTTGGGCCACCTGCTCGATCTTTCGGCGGCGGTCCGGATCGGCCCAGGCGTCGCGGTTCGCGATGAGCTGGGTGTTGGTGACGAGCAGGGTCTCCACGATGCGCAGCCCGTGGGCCCGGATGGTGGACCCGGTCTCCGTGACCTCCACGATGGCGTCGCAGAGCCCCTCGACCACCTTGGCCTCGGTGGCCCCCCAGGAGAACTCCACGGTGACCTCCACGCCCCGTTCCGCGAAGTACCGGCGGGTGAAGTTGACGAGTTCGGTGGCCACCACCTTGCCCTGCAGGTCCTCGGGCCGCTGGACCGGGCTGTCGTTGGGCACCACCAGGACCCAGCGGGCCGGGTTCGTGGACGCCTTCGAGTACACGAGGTCGCACACCGTCACGACGTCGGAACCGTTCTCCAGGATCCAGTCCCTGCCGGTCAGCCCGGCGTCGAGGACCCCGTCGGCCACGTACCGGCTCATCTCCTGGGCCCGCACGAGCGAGAGCCGAAGCTCGGGGTCGTCCACCGTGGGGAAGTAGTTCCGGGAGCTCTTTCGGATTTTCCAGCCGGCCCGGCCGAAGAGATCGATCGTGGCGTCCTCGAGGCTCCCCTTGGGAATCCCCAGCTTGAGCAGGCTCATTTCCCGTACACCTCCTCGGGGTCGAACACTCGCTCGCCCTCCTCCACGAAGGCGCCGTCCTGGACCCGGCGGTAAAAGCAGCTCCGGTGACCGGTGTGACAGGCCGCTCCGCCCACCTGACGCACCTTGAGGAGCACCGCGTCGGCGTCGCAGTCCACCCGGACCTCCCGGACCTCCTGCACGTGGCCCGAGCTTTCGCCCTTCATCCAGTACTTGTCCCGGGAGCGGCTGTAGAACCACGCCTTCCCGGTCTCGAGGGTCCGGCGGAACGCCTCCTCGTTCATGTAGGCGAGCATCAGCACCTCGCCGGTCTCGGCATCCTGCACCACGGCGGGCACGAGCCCGCCGGATTTCTGGAAGTCCAGTCGGTCCATGGGGGCAAAACCTCTCTTCGGCTGGGCGGCTGGGCAGCCGGGCGGCTGGGCGGCGGAACCTGGCTTCGGTCCCGGCGCCGCCGCCTCGGGCAGACCCTTCGGCCGCTGTCAAACGGTGACGACGATCTTGGAATCCCGGCGTTCGGATTTTCCGGGCCCCGGACGGGGGGTTGGTGTCCGGGCGGCTCTACCGCCGCAGGAGCCGGGGCGCTTGGAGGCTTCCGCGGATCCGCGCCGTGTACCGGCCGTCGGAGCCGGGGGCGCCCGGGAACAGGGCGAACAGGAGCGCAAGGTCCTCCCGGGCCTTTTCGTTCGGCGCCAGCGTGAGCATGCCGTTTACGAGGCTCCGGCCCAGGGGCCGCCGCAGGAGCACGCTGGCCCCGTTCAGGAGCACCTCCACCTCCCCCCCCTGGAACCGGGCTTCCCGGACGTCGGCCTTTCCTTCGGCGATCCGGAGGTCCACCTTGCCGTCCCCCAGGGCCACCTCGGGGACGGGTACGCCCCGCACCTTGCCGGGGCCCAGGCGCACGGCCGAAAAGTCCGCCCGGGCCGACACGGTGGCCTCCACCAGCCGGGCCCGAAGATCGTCCACCTCGAGGCGCCCGCGGCTCGTGCCCCCGAGGGGAAGTTCGTGCCAGGGCGGGGGCTTGGGGATCCGGTCGAGGGCCACCCCGTCCCAGGCGAGCTCCAGGAAGGCGGGGGAGGCGGCGCCGAACGTCCCCTCCACCGTGCCCCCGGCGAACCGGGCGTGAAACCGGACCGCCGGATCGCCCCGGATCACCCGGGCCCAGTCGGGCCAGGCCTGGGCCTCGGCGAACGACAGGGTCACCGCCGCCCGGGGCGGCGTGATCCGCGCGCGATCCGCTCGCACGCCGAGCGCCCCCCCGGGCCCCACGCCGCTCAGTTCCACCCCGATCCCGTGGCGCTCGAGCCGGCCCGCGAGGGCCGAGGCGATGTCCCGGTAGGGGAGCGAGCGCCACAGGAAAAACACGAAGGCGGCGAGGAACAAAAGGGCGTAGCCGGCCCCGAGGGCGAGCTTCCGGCCCGACATCACTGCGCCTCCAGGGGTTCGTAGGCCGCCACCTGGAACTTCACGTCCAGCCGGTTCGGGTCGTCGAACCGGGGCCGCATCTGGAGTTGCTTGATCCGCAGGAGCTCGGGCGAGTTCTCCACCTGGAACAGGTAGTTTACGATCTCTCCGAGCCGGACCTTCTCCATCCGGATCTCCACCGCGTTTTCCCGGTAGTACTTCGTCACCTCGCCGGGCCTGGGCTTCATCTGCACGATCCGGTCGTGGAGGTTCTGGCGCTTGGCCAGGTTTTCGAGGTATGAGAGGATGGAAAAGTCCCGGCTGCGCTTGAGGTTGCGCTCGATGCTCTGGATCCGGGCCTGGAGGTCGGCGTAGCGCTGGCCCAGTTCCTCCACCTTCCGGAGCTCGGCCCGTTTGGCCTCGACCCGCCGCTCCCAGAGGTCGATCTGGGCCTGCACCGGCTCCCACACCCCGAGCCAGAACCCCACCGCCACCACGGCGGCGGCGCCGAGCCCGACGATCGCCTTCTCCCGGTCGGAAAGCCGCACGGCCTACCCCTTCTTCCCCAGGCTCAGGGTGAGCTTGAAGAGCACCTTGTCCTTGCCGCCCAGGGTCTTGGCGTCGCTCACCGCCACCTCGACGAACCGGGGGTGCTCGGCGAGGTCGGCCTTGATCTTGTCGATCGCGTCGAAGCTCACCGTGACCCCCTCGAGCCGGACCCGGTTCTCCTCCACCACGAAATCCCGCAACTCCACCTCGATCTCCTTGGGGATCCGGGCCGAGATGTCGCGGAGCAGCCGGAGGGGCGAGATCTCCCGGTCCACGAGGCTCCCGAGGCTCCGCGCCCGGTTCTCGAGTTCCTCCACCCGGGCCGCCATCTGGTCCACCTCGCTCACCACGTTGGTGACGTCGGGGAGCACCTCGTGGAACCGCTCCCGCACCGCCGAGCGAAGCGCCTCGTACTGGGCCTTGCGGTGGGAGATCTCCATCCCGACCGTCCCGCCCCACAGGACCAGCAGGATCCCGGCGTACACGGCGGCCTGGATCGCGGGTCCCCTCCATGCCGTTCCCCGGTCCGCCGGCGCGAACGGCCCCTGGAGCAGGTTCGCCCCGATGCGCGCCGGGCGCCAGACCTCCCGGAGCCCGTGGCCCAGGGCCACGGCCCAGGCGGGCCACGAGGAGCGGGCCTCGGCGTCGTCCACCTGGACCCCGGAGGGCAGGGGAAGCCCCTCGACCCGCCGGCCCAACCGTTCCGACCAGGCTTCCCAATCCACGTCCCGGGCGAGGGGGCCGGAAAGATAGAGGGGGGCGTCTCCGCCGGGCCCGGCCCCCTCCAGGCCGAGGGCGACCTGGTCGAGGACGTCGGCGTCGGCGCCGCCGCCGGGAAGGCACGAAAACCCGAGGTCATCGCCCGGCCCCACCGCGACGAGCTGCACCCGGTCGGGCTCCAGGTGGCAGACCCAGGCCGGCGCGAGGCCCGCGGCCCGCGCGAGGCCGGCCAGGGCCAGGGGTTCGGGCTCCACGGCCTCGAGCCGTAGGCCCGCCTGGGCCCCAAGCTCCACTCGGTCGGCCACGGCATCGGCCGGCGCGGCCACCACGAGGCACCGGGACCCGGAGCCGGTGCGGCCCAGCACCGCCGTGTCCCAGACCAGGTCCTCCAGGGGGAGGGGCAGGGTCTCCTCCGCCTCCAGCGGGGCGGCCTGGGCGATCCGGTTCCGGTCGGTGAACGCGAGTTGGACCCGTCGCGGGAACACCCGGTCGGCCGGGAGTCCCGTCACCACGGGGTCGGCCGGGAGTCCGAGGGCGGCGATCCCGGCGGCGGGGTGCTCGGGGTCGAGGGGGGCGTCCCAGATCCGCTCCACCACGGCCCCCTTCCAGCCGCCCTTCACCCGGGCGGCCACGGCGCGGTCGGCGCGGATCTGGAGTCCCACGGCGGTTTTCGGCATGGAGGGCGACACCTTCGGTCAGCGTTTGGCGAAGGCGCCCACAGTAGCGGAAAGGTCGGGCAGGATGCAAGAAAGCGCCACCCCTTCCCGTCGGGCGGGAAGGGGTGGGAGGAGGTGGGGGCTAGATCCGGCCGAGGCGCTGCAGTTTCCGCAGCTGCCGTCGCCGGCGGCGGGCGGCCTTGCGTTCCTTGATGCGCCGCATCTCGCTCTTGCTCACGTAGAACGAGTGGCGCTTCACCGCCGGAAGCACGTTCTTCTGGAAGTCCTTCTTGAGCTTGCGCAGCTCGCGCTCGAACTCGTTCCCAGGACCCCGTTCCGTTCGTTCCCTGGCCAAGGGCGATTCACCTCCTCCCGTGTTGGTAGTCTCCCGGCCCGGGGGCCGGGGAGCGGTCCATATACCATCCGGATTGCCGATTGTCAAACGAAGGCGAGGGAGTTTCCCCCGCTGGCCGGCGCGGCCGGGGGAGCGGGCGCGCCTTGACGCCCCCGGTGCCCCGGGATAGCTTTGCGTGCCTTGAGCCCGACGCCAAGGAAGGAGCGGTCGTCGTCGATGCCCCAAGCGAAACCCCAGACCCCGCCCCGGCTGATCCGCTGGCAGCCCAACATGGCCGCCGTTCTGACGGCCCTGGTGCCGGCGTTCGTGGCGGCCGTGTACTTCTACGGCTGGCGGGCCGCGGCCGTGGTGGCCGTGACGAACGCCTTCGCCTTCGCCACCGAGTACGCCTTCACCCGCCGCCGGGGCGAGCCGGTGACGCTGGCGGTGTTCGTGACCGGCACCCTCCTGGCCCTGTCGCTCCCCCCCTCGATCCCGTTTTGGATGTGCGCCGTCGGCGCCGTGGTGGCCGTGGGCTTCGGCAAGGAGCTCTTCGGCGGCATGGGCCGCAACGTCTACAACCCGGCCTTGGTGGGCCGGGCGTTTCTGTACGTGTCGTTCCCCGTGGCGCTTACCGGCGCATGGACCGAGCCGTTCTGGGACGGGCTCGGGGGACTGGGGGCCTGGGCCCCGGGCGCCGACGCCGCCACCTCGGCCACGCTCCTTCCCGTGCTCGCCCACGGGGCCCCCATTTCGCCCTGGGCGCTCCTGTGGGGGAGCCTCCCCGGGAGCCTCGGGGAGACCTGCAAGCCCGCGCTTCTCCTGGGGGGCGCCTACATCCTGTGGAAGCGGGTGGCCTCGTGGGAGATCGTGGCGAGCTGCCTGGGGAGCTTCGCCCTCCTGGTGGGGGCGCTTCGCCTGGCCGGGTTCGCCGGCCCCGACCCCCTGCGGGCCCTCCTGGCCGGTGGGTTTTTGTACGGGGCCCTCTTCATGGCCACCGACCCGGTGAGCGCCAACCGCACCCGGGCGGGGAGGGTGCTCTACGGGTGCGTGATCGGGGTCGCCACGGTGCTGATCCGGGAGTTCGGGAACTTCCCCGAGGGCGCCATGTTCGCGATCCTCCTGGGGAACACCTTCGGCCCGATCCTCGAGGAGGGCCTCGCGGCCTGGAAGGCCCGGCGGGCCGGGGAGGCCGCCCCGTGACCGGCCGGCCCTGGTACCCGGTGGCGTTCATGGCGGTGCTGGCGGCCGTGTTCGGGGCGGCGGTGAGCACGGTGGCCGTGGTGACCCGGCCCCGGGTCGAGGCCGGGGAGCGGGCCCGGCTCCGGGCCCACGTGTTCTCGGCCTTCGGGGTCGAGGCCCCGGCCGACGCCCGGGCCCTGGAGGCCCTGTGGAACGAGCGCATCCGGGAGGCCCGGGACGAGGAGGGACCCTACTGGGTGCTCCGGGGGCCCGGGGGCGCCGCGGGCTACGCGTTCCCCTTCGAGGGCCCCGGGTTTTGGGGGCCGATCTCGGGGGTGGTGGCCGTGGATCCCGCCGGCGAGCGGATCCTCGGGATCTCGTTCGTCCGGCACCAGGAGACCCCGGGGCTGGGGGGGCGGATCTCGGAAGGATGGTTCCGAGACCAGTTCCGGGGAAAACCCCTGGAGGTGCGCGACGGCCGGGTGCTCGAGTTCGTGTTCCGGCCGCCCACCGGCGAGCGGGAGGTGGAGGCGATCACCGGGGCCACCCAGACGAGCACCCGGCTCGCCCGGTTCCTGAACGCGTTTCTCGCCCGCCTGCCCGAGCGGGCCGTGTTCCGGGGAGGACGGGGATGAAGCCGATCCTGTGGATGCGCCGGAGCCGGGCCGTCTCCACCCTGCGCCGCGGGCTCTGGGACGACAACCCCGTGTATCGCCAGATCCTGGGGATCTGCTCCACCCTGGCGGTCACGAACCTCCTGGTGAACACGCTGGTGATGGGCCTCGGCCTCATCTTCGCCACGGCCATGTCGAGCTTCACGGTGAGCCTTCTCCGGAACGCCACCCCCAAGCGGGTGCGGATGATGGCCCAGGTGCTGATCATCGCCTCCTACGTGATCCTGGTGGATCTGGCGATCAAGGCGTACCTGCCCGACATCTCCGAGGCCCTGGGCCCCTACGTGGGGCTCATCATCACAAACTGCATCATCATGGGCCGGTGCGAGGGGTTCGCGGCCAAGAACCCGCCCGGGCTCGCGTTCCTCGACGGGCTGGGGTGCGGCCTGGGCTACACCGGGGTGCTCCTGTTGATCGCGTTTGTCCGGGAACTCCTGGGGTTCGGCACGGTGTTCGGCCACCCGGTGCTCCCGGCCGACATGACCCGCTGGACGATCATGGTCATGCCGCCCGGCGCGTTTTTCATGCTGGGCCTGGCCATCTGGTTCTTCCGCACCGTGCAAAGGCCGCGGGAGGCGTGAGGACGTTGGGACGTTAGGACGCGCGGACGTTGGGACGGTGAGAGACAGCGGGGCCGGAAGGGCCGCAACGTCCCGCTGCCCAGCCGCCCGGCCGCCCAGCCGCCCAGCCGCCCAGCCGCCCAGCCGCCTTGCCGCCCCGCCGCCAAGCCGAGAGGACACCATGGGCCAACAGGGCGCTTTGACGATTTTCATCGCCTCGATCTTCATCAACAACATCCTGCTCGCGAACTTCCTGGGGATGTGCTCGTTCATCGCGGTGAGCCGCGAGGTGCGAACCGCCGCGGGGCTGGGCGCGGCGGTGGTGTTCGTGATGACCCTGACCTCGGGGCTCAACTACCTCGTGTACGCCTACCTCCTGGAGCCCCTGGGCCTCGGGTACCTGCGCTACATCGCCTTCATCGTGGTCATCGCGGCCACGGTCCAGCTCGTGGAGATGGTGATCGAGCGCGCAAGCCCCGTGCTGTACTACGCCCTGGGCATCTTCTTACCCCTCATCACGGTGAACTGCGCCATCCTGGGGGTGAGCCTCTTCATGGTGATCCGGCAGTACTCCTTCGTGCAGAGCCTGGCCTACGGCGCCGGGAGCGGGGTGGGGTGGGCGCTGGCGATCCTCGCCATGGCCGGGCTCCGGCAGAAGATGAAGCGCTCCCGGGTGCCGGCGGCCCTCGAAGGCCCGGGCATCACCGTGATCCTCGCGGGGATCATGGCGCTCGCGTTCATCGGGTTCTCGGGCATGGTGCCGATGTGATGGGGCCGGTCGCCACCGCCGTCGGCGTGCTCGCCGGGCTGGGGGCGTTCCTGGCCCTCATCCTGGTGCTGGCCGAGCGGAAGCTCGTGCGCTCGGGGCCGGTGCGCCTTCGGGTCAACGACGCCGATCCCCTGGAGGTCCCCGGCGGGGAGCCGCTTCTTTCGGTTCTGCGGGAGCGCAAGATCTTCATCCCCTCGGCCTGCGGCGGCCGGGGGAGCTGCGGCCTGTGCAAGGTGCGGATCCTCGAAGGGGGAGGCCCCGTTCTCCCCACCGAGACGCCCCACCTCACCCCCGAGGAGATCGAGAACCGGGTCCGGCTTTCGTGCCAGGTGAAGGTCCGGGAGGACATGGCCATCGAGATCCCGGCCCAACTCCTCGAGGTGGAGGAGTACGAGGCCCGGGTCGAGGCCATCGAGGAGCTCACCTACGACATCCGGCGGATCCGGCTCGCCTTCGATCCCGGGGTGGAGTTCCGGTTCCGGGCCGGGCAGTACGTGCAGATCGAGACCCCCATCTACGACGGCCTGGGCGAGCCGGTGTACCGGGCCTACTCCATCAGCTCGCCGCCCCAGGAGACCGGGGCGATCGAGCTCATCATCCGCAAGGTGCCCCGGGGCATCTGCACCACCTTCATCCACGAACTCCTGCTCGTGGGCGACCGGCTCAAGCTGAACGGCCCCTACGGCGAGTTCTACCTGCGGGAAACCCCGGCCGAGGCGGTGTTCATCGCCGGGGGCTCCGGGCTCGCGCCGTTCGAGAGCATCCTGGCCGACATGGTCGCCCGGGGCATCCGGAAGAAGGTGACCCTGTTCTTCGGGGCCGTGTCGCGCCGGGACCTCTACGACGTGGAGCGGCTCGAGGCCTATTGCGACCGGCTCGAGGGGTTCTCGTTCGTGCCGGCGCTGTCGAGGCCCGCACCCGAGGACGCCTGGACCGGGGAGACCGGGCTCATCACCGACGTGGTGGCCCGCCACTACGAGTCCATGGAGGGCATGGAGGCCTACCTGTGCGGGAGCCCGGGCATGATCGACGCCTGCATCAAGGTGCTCACCCAAAAGGGCGTGCCCGAGGACCGGATCTACTACGACAAGTTTGCGTGAGTCGGCTGGAAGGCTGGAAAGCTGGAAAGCCGTGTGGGGCCCGTGTGGGAGCGGCGTCCACGCCGCGATCCGGGCCGCAGGCCCGGGTGTGGAGGGCGCGCTCGGGAGGTGCGGAACGCCGGAGGGCTCCCGGGGCGCGTCGAGCGACCGAACGATTTCCGATTCACGATTTCACGATTTACCGCAGTCGGGCCGCCTGGCCGCCCAGCGAACTTGCCCGAATCCGGGGCCGCAGGGCGTCGTTCCTGGCCTTTTGGGCTCCCGGGGCCCCATGGAGAAGGATCGATGAAACAGTCCCCCGAGCTTAGCGCCGCCCAGGCCCGCATGGGCCGGGGCGCCCTGACCCGCGACGGGTTCCTGGGCACCGACGGGCGCGACCTCCTGGAAATCCTCCAGGACGACGACGGCCGCGTGCGGCGTCTGGGGCTCACCCACGGGGAGATCGCTGCGGCCCTGGGCCGGCTCACCGACGCCGCGCTGGCCCACCTGGGGGCCCCGGCCGTGTTGGACGACCGGTTCGAGGTCCAGAGCGTCGAGGCCATGGGCCGGATCCCCTGCCCCTTCGGCCACCCGGGCCTCTTCGTGAAGGCCGAGATCCGGGCCCGCCGGCTCGACACGGGCGACGAGCTGGTCTGGACCCCGTTGTCGGTGCACCTCATCGGGGCCCACGGGTTCTACCAGGGCCGGGGCAGCCCCTACCGGCTCGACCCGGAGCGGCTGGCGGCGTTTCTGGGGTTGGAGGGGCGGGCGGCGGAGGAGTGAAGGGGGTAGGATCAGAGGAGCTTCACCATGGCGGCCACCACGGCAGCCTGGGCGACGAGCATTCCGGCGACCCACTTGATGATCTCCACCTTGGCCCTGGTAAGGTCCTCCTTCGTGGCCAGGACCTCCCTCTGCCGTTCCACGACGTAGTGGACGCTTTCCCGGAAAATCTCCGAGATCTCCTTCGCGAGTTCCTCGTCCATGTTTTTGCGGCGCAGCCGCTCGTAGATCTGCAGCGTATCCAAGGGAATCTCCATGCCCGCCTCCACGCGCCTTGCTTTTTCAGGCAGGAACCTCAGTCTTTCTCTTTGTCCGTTGTTTGTCAAACCCCTGCGCCTGGCCCTCAGACGGACGTGGCGTGAGACGGGAGGTTCCGACGCGGGGCACGGGCGACGGCGTGGGGGGATTCTCGCGCCACGCGCGCAACGCCCGCCACGGTTTTTGGGGGTTTCGTGGCGAGTTTGGCGATCGTGGCGAGAGCCATAAAGTTCCGGCGCCGGGACCTGTCGACGGCATCAGGGGTTCTCACGCAACGGTCGCAACGAGCGCCACGTTCTCCTTTGGGGTTCGTGGCGTGCTTGGCGGGCGTGGCGTGAGCCCGGTGTTCGTCGTTCGCCCGCCGCCGTGCTTGCGGCGTCCCCTGGAGATGTGGTAGCAGAACCCCGCCCCGGACCCCGGGGTTTTCGTTTGGGATCCGACGAGGGAGTGAGAACCGATGGCCGAGGTGTTGGGTTTCCGGGGGGTCCGGTACAGCCCGACGGTGGTGGACGATTTCGACCGGGTGATCTGCCCGCCGTACGACGTGATCTCCCCGGAGCTCCAGGACGAGCTCTACCGCCGCAGCCCCTACAACGTGGTGCGGCTGGAGTTCGGCAAGGAGCTTCCCGGGGACGACGACGAGGAGAACCGGTACACCCGGGCGGCGCGCACCCTGGCCGAGTGGCTCCGCAAGAAGGTCCTGATCCAGGACCGGGAGCCCTGCGTCTACTACACCGAGGAGGACTACCGCGGGGAGTTCGGCGAGCCCCTGACCCGCCGCGGCTTCTACGCCAAGGTGCGGCTTGAGGATCCCGACTCGGGCCTCTACTTCCCCCACGAGCGCACCCTGGCCGGCCCCAAGGCCGACCGGCTCCGGCTCATGCAGGCCGTCCGGGCCAACCTGAGCCCGATTTTCAGCCTGTACGACGACCCCCAGACCGTGGTGCTGCGGGACCTGGAGGCGATGGCCACGGGCACGCCGCCCCTCATCCGGGTGCGCTCCGACGAGGGGGTCAACATCCGGCTCTGGAAGGTGGCGGACCCGCGGCTCGTGGGGGAGGTGACCCGCCGCATGGCCGACAAGGTGTTCGTGATCGCCGACGGGCACCACCGCTACGAGACGGCCCTCGCGTACCGCGACCAGATGCGCCGGGAGAACCCGGAATACACGGGCACCGAGCCTTGGAACTACGTGATGATGTACCTCTCCAACCTGAGCGCCCCGGGGCTCGCCGTGTTCCCGACCCACCGAGTGGTGTTCGGGGTGCCGGCCGACCGTCTCGCGGGGCTCGACAAGGCGTTGGGGGAGTACTTCGAGGTGGAGCCCGTGCCGGATGCCGAGACGCTGTCGGCCCGGATGCGGGAGCTCCGGGGCAAGGCCCACGCCTTCGGCCTGGTGCGGAAGGGCGAGCCGCGGTTCTGCCTCCTGACCCTGCGGGACGAGGGGGTGATGCACCGGTTGCTGCGGGGCAAGATGCCCAAGGTGGTCCGCACCCTCGACGTCACCATCCTCCACACGTTGATCCTAGAACGGATGCTCGGGATCGACCGCAAGGCCCAGGAGGAGCAGCGGAACCTGCGCTACGTGAAGGGCACGGCGGAGTTGGTGCGCCAGGTGGAGGAGGACCCCGAGGTCCAGTTCGGGGTCCTCATGAACCCCACCCGGATCGAGGAGGTGAAGGAGGCGGCCCTGGCCGGGGAGCGGATGCCCCAGAAGAGCACCTATTTCTTCCCCAAGCAGGTGACCGGCCTCGTGATGCACCTCCTGTTCGACCCCCAGGGCAAGACGGCGGGGTAGGAGCGGCCGTGGCGGCCGACCGCTGGGCCGGGCCGGACGAAACCCTCGACGGCGCCCTGGGCGGGGCGGTTCGCCTGGTCCAGCCCCGCAAGGGGTACCGGTTCAGCGTGGACGCGGTGCTCCTGGCCCGGTTCGCGGCCGAGACCCCGGCCGACCGGGTCCTGGACCTCGGATGCGGGTGCGGGGTGGTGGGCCTGTGCCTCCTGGCCCTCGGGGGGGCGGGGGAACTAGTGGGGGTGGACCGGAACCCGGCCATGGTGGATCGGGCCCGGCGCTCGGCCGCGGCCAGCGGCCTGGCCGACCGGGCCCGGTTTGAGCAGGCGGACCTCCGGGAGCCGGGCCGGTGGCGCAGGCCCCGGTACCCCCTGGTGGTCTCGAACCCGCCGTACCGGCCCCTGGGCCGGGGCCGGGTGAGCCCCGACCCCGAGGTGGCCGAGGCGTGCCACGAGGTGAGCTGCACGGTCGACGACGTCGTGGCGGCCGCGGCGGATGCGCTCCGGTCCCGGGGCCGGTTCTGTTGCGTCTACCCCGCGGAGCGGGTGGTGGGGCTCCTGGCCGCCTGCCGGACCCACGGCCTCGAGCCCGAGGCGCTCTGGCCGGTCCATCCCCGGCCCGATGCCCCGGCCCACCGGGTGCTCGTGCGGGCCGTGAAGGGCGGGCGGGAGGGGCTCGAGCTCAGGCCTCCCCTGGTTCTCCACGCTCCCGACCGGAAGTACTCGCAGGAGGCGGAGCGGCTTCTGGGGCCTCCGTAGGCCCGCGCACCGAAAGGTGCCGGAGCCACAGGCGGGCGAACGCGGCGCCGAGTTCGGGGTCGGGGAGTTCCCGGGCCACGGCCTCCACCCGGCGGCGGTCCTCCTCGGACACGGGATGGAGGGGCCGGGGGGATCCGCGGCCCGCGGCGGGAGGCGCGGGCTCGTCGCCCACGGTGCGCACGCGGATGGCACGGATCTCGGAACCGCCCAGCCGCTCGTTCAGGCGGGACAGGATCTCCTGGCGCAGGAACGTGATCTGCTGGGCCCAGGCCGACGAGGGCACCCCCAGGACGAGCACGCCGCCTCGGAGCGACAGGGGCCGCACCCGGCGGGCGAGCTCGGGGCCGGCCACCTCGTCCCACACCTCCCAGACCCGGTGGGCGGGGCCCGGCGCGGCGGACCGGGCCGTCCGAAGGAGGGCCCGCACGGTGTCGCCGAGGGGCCGGGGGCGGGACGGCTCACGGCTCATCGGCCGGTCGCCCCCGGAAACCAAGGGGAACGGTCATGGATCGCGACGGCATCCTGATTTTCCATAGCATCCACCGGGTCATGGCGGCCGAAAAGGCGCTCAAGGCCGCCGGGCTCGACGTGCGGCTCATGCCGGTGCCCCGGCAGCTCTCGTCGGACTGCGGGCTCTCGATCGCGTTTCGCACGGCCGACCTGGCCGCGGTGGAGGAGGCGCTCGAGGCGGGCGGCTGCCCCTACGAGGAACTCCACCGCTGGAACGGCACCTCCTACGACCGGCTCGACCGGCCGTAACGGGGACCCCCAAAGCCAGCCCTCACGCCTACGCCCCCCGCCGCCCCTTGAGCCCGAACCAGCGAAGCGGCAGCTCCGGGCACGAGGCGAAGTGGAGGTGGATATAGCCCGCCAGGGCCGAACCCACCCGGTAGCCCTCCCGGCCCAGGTCCTCTCCCCGGGCGTTCCGCACCCGGTAAACGGCCTCGGCGCCCGCGGGCGGGGCCGCGAGCTCCGAGTAATGGAACTCGTGGCCCCGGGCCGTGAGCCCGTCGAGCCCCGGCACCCCCTCCACCACCACCTCCCGGTAACCCAGGTGGAACCGGCTCTGGCGCATCCGGGCCTCGGCCGCGAACACCCCGGCCATCCGGAACGTGCGGCCCTCCGGCGTGCGGAGCCGGTCGCAAAGGGCCATGAACCCCCCGCACTCGGCGTAGATGGGCTTGCCGGCCGCGTGGAACGCCCGCACCCCCGAGCGGAACGCCTCGTTGGCCGCCAGGCGCTCCGCGTGAACCTCGGGGTAGCCGCCGCCGAGGTAGAGCGCGTCGGCCTCTTCGGGAACCCCGTCGCCGTCGAGGGGCCGGAAAAAGGCGATCCGGGCCCCGGACCGCTCCAGGATCCTCAGGTTCTCGTCATAGTAAAAGCAAAACGCCGCGTCCCGGGCCACGGCGATGGTGCGGGTGGGGCGCTTCGGCCGGGGTGCCGCCCCTTGGCGGGGAGGGGGAGGGGGGGTGCGATCCAGGAGCCGGTCCACGTCCACTTGGGCCTCCACCCATCGGCCCAGGGCCTCCGCCCATCCCTCCGGCGCGGGAGCATCCTCCGGGGTCACGAGGCCGAGGTGCCGCTCGGGCAGCGCGACCTCGGGGCTCCGGGGCAGGGCCCCCAAGGAGGTCGGTAGACCCGCGTCGGCCAGGGCCTCGTCCAGGATCCGGCGGTGGGAGGGGCTCCCCACCCGGTTCCAGATCACCCCCACGATGGGGACCCGCGGGGGAAACGAGGCGAATCCCCGCACCAGGGCGGCGGCGCTCCGGGCCATGGACCGGGCGTCCACCACCAGGACCACCGGGAGGCCCAGCACCCGGGCCAGGTGGGCCGTGGCCCCCTCGGGCCGTCGGCCGTCCACCCCGTCGAAGAGGCCCATCACGCCCTCGACCACGGCCACGTCGGCCCCCTCCGCCGCCCGCCAGAAGAGCCGCCGGTTGGTGGCCCGGGGGATCATCCAGGTGTCCAGGTTCACCGAGGGCCGACCGGTGACCCGCGCGTGGTGGGCCGGGTCGATGTAGTCCGGCCCGGCCTTGAAGGCCTGGACCGCGAGGCCCCGGGCCCGCAGGGCCGAAAGAAGCCCCAGGGTCACCGTGGTTTTCCCCGACCCCGACCACGGGGCGGCGATCACGAAGGCGCTTTGCACGTGGATGCTCCGGTAGGCCGCGATGGGGCCTTATTCGCAGGAACGAGAACTTTTGTCCATTGATCCTAGGGTGGAGCACCGAGACGGCGCTAACACGACCGGCCACCGTAGACCGCCGCTACTTGGTGGCCCCTCTGGGGGGCCCTCCAATGTCCGAGGTAACGTCGGGGTCAGGACCCGATGTAGGAGCGGCGTCCCCGCCGCGATTCGGACCGAAGCCCCGAAAGAAACGCCGTCGCAGCTCGAAAGCCGTGCCCAAAGGTTGGGACGGGCGGCAACACCGGAATCGCCAAAGTTTTTGTCCGCCTAGCCGCCCAGCCGCCTAGCTGCCAAGCCGCCAAGCCTCCCAGCCTCCCAGCAGGCCTCCCCTTCAATACCGGATCTCGAAGGGCCCCTCGCCCCGGGCCTCCTCCCAGATCACGTCGCAGTGCTCCACCCGGGCGGCCGGGGGGCCCTTGCGGCACCACGCCACCGCCTCCTCGACCCGGGGCCGGGGCCCCTCGAACACGGCCTCCACCTCGCCCGTGGGAAGATTCCGGACCCAGCCCTTGAGGCCCAGATTCCGGGCCACGTCCCGGGTGCTCGCCCGGAACCACACCCCTTGGACCCGTCCGCCCACGATCACGTGCGCCCGCACCTCGTCCATCGCCTCACCTCCGGCCGGTTCCGCTGGTCCGGGGCTCTCGCCAAGAACGCGACGAAACACCAGAAGAGCGTAGCGGTCGTTGCGTGAGAAACCCTCACGCCGTCGCCGGGTCCCGGCGTCGGAACTTCTGGTCTCACGCCACGCCCGCCAACCCCGCCACGAAACCCAAAAACCGTGGCGACCCCTGCGAGCTTTGCGTGAGTTCCTACTCCGCCTCGCCCCCCACCACCATCTCCGGGATCCGCAACGTGGGTTGGGCGTCGGCCACGGGAACGCCCTGGCCGTCCTTGCCGCAGGTGCCCACCGAAAACCCCAGGTCCGACCCCACCCGGTCGATCGCCAGGAGCACCCGTGGGCCGTTCCCCACCAGGGTGGCCCCCCGCACGGGCTCGCCGACCCGGCCGTTCTCGATCCGGAACCCCTCGGCCACCTCGAACACGAAATCCCCGCTCACCGTGTCCACCTGCCCCCCGCCCATCCGGGTCACGTAGAGGCCGCTCGGGGTGTCGCGAAGGATCTCCCCCGGGTCGTCCGGGCCCGGCGCGATGAAGGTGTTGGCCATGCGGGGGATCGGGCGGTGGGCGAACGACTCCCGCCGGCCGTGGCCCGTGGGCGCCGCGCCCATCCTCCGGGCCGTGGACCGGCTGTGGAGGAACCCCCGAAGCACCCCCTGTTCGATCAGCACCGCGCGGCGGGCGGGGGTGCCCTCATCGTCGAACCGGTACGAGCCCCGGCGGCCGGGCAGGGTGGGGTCGTCCACCACCGTGATTCGGTCGGAGGCCACCCGTTCGCCCAGGCGGCCCGCGTACACCGAGTGCCCCTGGAGCACCAGATCGGCCTCGAGCCCGTGGCCCACGGCCTCGTGGATCATGGTGCCCCCGGCCTCCCCGGCGATCACCACCGGCATGCGGCCCCCCGGCGCCCGGGGGGCCTCCAGGAGCCGCACGGCCCGCCGGGCCGCCGCCAGGGCCGCCTCCTCGGGCGATTCCTCGTCGAACTGCTCCCACCCCCGGCTTGCGGCCACGGCCTCATACCCGGTCTGGGCGCCGCGCTCGTCCCGGGCCACCACCAGGACGCCGAGGTAGAACCCGGTGCGCAGATCCCGCACCGGGGGGCCGTCGGACGGCGCCACCCACACCTCCTGGGCGTGGTCCCGGTACACCACCCGCACCTGCACCACCCGCGGGTCCACGCCCCGGGCCACCCGGTCGAGCCTCCGGGCCAGATCGGCCCGGGCCCCGAGGTCGAGGTGGGCGAACGGGTCGCCTTCGGGCCCGGGGCCCTCGGCGGGGGCCGACGCCGCGGGCTCCACCGGCACGCCGTCGGGCCGAAGCCGGGCCACCTCCGAGGCGAGTTCCACGAGCGCGTCCGGATCCGGGGCCGTGCGGTACCCGTACGCCTCGGCCTCCCCCTCCACCACCCGGATCCCGGCGCCGTGGCGCACGGCCGTCCGGGCCTCCTCCACCCGGCCTGCCTCCAGCACCACGGTGGCCGAGCGGGTCGTCTCCCAGAACACGTCCGCGAGGTCCCCGCCCCGGGCCAGGGCCGCCCGGAGCACGCGGTCGGGATCGAACGGGGGCCTCACGCCCCGCCCTCCGGCTCCACGATTCCCTGGTCCAGGATCGTCAGGGGAACCTCCTGGGCCAGGGCGTCCAGAACCTCCCGGAGTTCCTCCCACCGGTCCTCGGTGGAGAGGAGCCGCACCCGGCCGGCGGGGTCCTCCACGGTGGAGGCGAGGCAGAGCCCCTCGTAGGCGTCGAGGGTGTAGCGCACGTGGTAGATGTGGGCGTGGGGCACCCGACACTCCACCCAGATCTCGCGGGGAACCGGAACCATGGCACCTCCTCGGCAAAGCCGGTAGCATAGCCGATCCCGCCCCCACGCGAAACCGCCGGGGCGGTCTCACGCCACGCCCGCGGCGACCGCCACGTTCTCATTTGGGTTCCGTGGCGGGCTTGGCGAGCGTGGCGTGAAGCCCGAAGTTCCGACGCCGTGCACCGGCGACCGCGTGAGGGATTCTCACGCAACGATCGCAACGAGCGCCACGTTCTTTCGGATTTGCGTCGCGTGCGTGGCGAGCGTGGCGTGAGACCCGAAGTTCCGACGCCGTGCCCCTGCGACGGCGTGATGGGTTCTCACGCAACGATCGCCACGACCGCCACGTTCGGACGGAACCACGAAGGGGTGGGCCGCCTCGCCGCCTAGGGGCAAGTCGCCCAGCCCCAAGACCCGGAGGACCCCCATGACCGACACCCAACTTCCCCAGTGGGACCTGACCCCCCTCTACCGGGGGCTCGACGACCCGCGGCTCGAGGCCGACATCGGGGCCATCGAGCCCGCGGCCCGCGCCTTTCGGGAGGCCTGGCGGGGCCGGGTGGCCGAGGCCTCCCCGCTGGACCTCGGCCGGGCCGTGCGCGGGTACGAGGCCGTGGTGGGCCGCCCCCTTCGCCCCTACGCCTTCGGGCACCTCCTCTTCGCCTCCGACTCCACCCAGCCGGCCCACGTGGGGCTCCTCCAGAGGGTCAAGGAGGCCGCCACCCGGGCCCACAAGGAAACCGTCTTCTTCGACCTCGAACTCGACCGCATCGACGACGCCCGGTTCGCCGAGGCCGTGGCCCACCCGGACCTGGCTCCCTACCGCCACCACCTGGAACACTCCCGGGCGTTCCGGCCCCACCGGCTCTCGGAGCCCGAGGAGGCGATCCTGACGCTCAAGGACCTGGTGGGCCGCTCGGCCTTCGTCCAGCTCTACGACCAGCTCACCTCCTCGTTCCGTTACCGGTTCGAACTCGACGGGGAAGAGCGCGAAATGACCGGGCCGGAACTCCTGGCGCTCCTCAAACACCCCGACCGGGGGGTGCGCCGCCGGGCCTACGAGACCTACATCGGGGCCTACGAGGCCCAGGCCGTGACCCTTTCCACCGTGTGGAACGCGCTGGTCACCGACCACCGCCAGAACCTGGAACTCCGTCGGTACGCCGACCCCATGGAGCCGGTGCACCTCAGAAACGAGCTGAGCCGCAGGGCGGTGGAAACCCTCATGGAGGTGACCCGGTCGCGCTACGGCCTGGCCCGGCGCTACTACCGGTGGAAGGCGAAGGTGCTGGGGGTGGAGAAGCTCTGGAGCACCGACCTCGTGGCGCCGCTTCCCGGCCCCGAGCCCGAGGCCGTGCCCTTCGACCGGGCCCGGGCGTGGGTTCTCGAGGCCTACGAGGCCTTCGACCCGGGGTTCGCCGCCATCGCCCGGTCGTTCTTCGACGAGGGCCGCATCGATGCCCCGCCCCGGCCGGGCAAGGCCGGCGGCGCCTTCTGCATGGGCGTCGCCCCGGACCTGCCCGTGTACGTGCTCATGAACTACACGGGCAAACTCCGGGACGCGGCCACCCTGGCCCACGAACTCGGCCACGGCATCCATTTCACCCTGGCCCGGCGCCAGCCGCTCCTGGAGTACTCGCCCGTGCTCCCCATGGCCGAGACCGCGAGCGTGTTCGGGGAACTCCTGCTGGCCCGCCGCCTCGAGGCCGAGGACCTCGACCCGGTGCTCCGCCGAAACCTCCTGGCCGAGCGGGTCGAGGACGTGATCGCCACCACCTTCCGCCAGAACCTCTACGTGGAGTTCGAGTACCGGGCCCACAAGGAGGGCGGGGCCGGGTACCTCCCGGCCGAGCGCTTGTGCGAACTCTGGATGGAGGCCCTGGAGGCGGCCTACGGCGACGCCGTGGAGCAGGTGCCCGCGAGCCGCTGGGCCTGGGCCGCCATCCCCCACTTTGTGCACACCCGCTTTTACTGCTACGCCTACGTGTTCGGGGAACTCCTGGTGCTCGCCCTGTACCGGCGGTACCAGGAGGAGGGCGACGTCTTCGCCCCCAAGCTCGAGGCGCTCCTGGCGGCCGGCGGCAGCCGCTCCCCCGGTGACCTCGTGGCGGGCCTCGGCTACGACCTGGAGGACCCGGCCTTCTGGGCGGGTGGCTACGACCTCCTGGAGGAAATGATCGCCCGCCTCGAAGGGGAAGGGTAGGGGGAGGGAAAATCGCGTTTGACGGGGACTCGCACGGGCGGCTATAAAAGAAGCCCTCTGAACAGGGAAATCGACCGGGGGAGGCGATGTCCCGACACCACACTCCGATGACCACCCGCGGCCGCAACGCCCATCGAGGCGCTTGCGGCCGTTGTGCGTTAGGGTGGGTTGGAACCGTTCTCGTTGTCTCCCCCCGTCCCCGATAACGTCCCGGTAGCACTTCCAAAACGCTCTTGCCTTGGTCGAAGCCCTCCACTGGGTCGGGAGTCGGGACGCCATAACAAGCCTACAGTGCTGGCGTTCGCGCGGGCACGGTTCGTCACTCCACAGCGCATTATGCCGACGTCAAGATAAGATTGCTATGCGGACGTGCGCATAAGACCCTCTTATGATCTGAATGGTTAAAGAGCCATGTCTAAATTGCTGTTTGTCGACACCAATATATATCTTGATTTTTACAGAATAAGAAACGAAGTCAAAGTTCCATTTCTCAGCCATCTTGAGGCGATAAAAGATAGACTAATAATGACTGATCAGGTTGAAATGGAGTTTAAAAAGAATAGACAAAATGCCATTCTAGAAGGCATGGCAGAATTAAAATATCCAAATAGGATCAGTGTTCCTGGCGTCATTAAGCAAGACAAATCATCTCAAGCATTAAATAGAGATGTTGAGAGAATAAAGGGTAGAATTGATAAATTAAAAACTAGATTAGAGAACGTGTTAGAGAGACCCACTGTATATGACCAAGTGTATAAAGTATTGCAGAGATTATTTGCTAAGAAAAAAGATATTGATTTGTATAGAAAATCAAAAAAAAGATATGAAATAAGAGAGCTTGCCAAGAAGCGCTTTATACTTGGGTATCCTCCAAGGAAGAAAAATGATACAAGCATAGGAGACGCTGTAAATTGGGAATGGATGATTCACATAGCAAAAGAAAAAAATGTTGATATTTGGATCGTGTCCAGAGATAGTGATTATGGCGTTACTTTCAAATCTAGAGGTTTTATAAACGACTGGCTGCGGCAAGAATTTAAAGAACGGGTAAATAAGAGGAGGAACATAATCTTATGTCCAATGTTATCACAGGCACTTAAAGAATTTGAAATACCTGTAACAATAGAAGAAGAAAAAGAAGAGGAACGGGTTGTAGAACTTGTTGGGGAGATAAATGCTGTTTCATCAGCATGTGCTACTCCATTGCTGTCCAAAAACGAATAGCAGAGGTCCTGGGGAGCGCTCGGAGAGGGCCGTCTGCCGCGGTTGGGGCGGTCATCCTAGGGGAGGGGACGGGGGAGGCAAGGGGACACACTAAGTTTCGGTAGCCTTGGCCCCCGCCGGAGAACGGAGGAGGGGACGCAGCAAAGTTAATAAGTTTCGGGAGCCTTGGCCCCCGCCGGGGAAGGTGGGCGACGGGAGGGGTGGCGATGCCGAGGGCGGCGCGACTGGGCGTGCTGTGGGTGCTCCACCATGCGGTGGCATGAGCGTGCTGGACCACTTCGGGGCGACAAAGGGCGCGACCGCCCCCGCGTGTTCCCGGCCCTTCCTGCCGCCGCCTATCCCTCTCGAGCCGCCTCGAGGAGTCGCGAAACGAAGTAATCCGGGAGAAACCCGAGGCACTCGAACCCGAAGAACTCCAGGGCCCTGGCGTCGAAAAGCAGATGGATATCGGGCGGGAAGTCCTCGTCCGCCTCGTTGAAGACGAGTTTCACCAGGAGTTTCGGGAACACGGGGAACCGCCACGCGTGCTGGTCCGCACCGGGAGCCTTTTCCTCGATGCCTCCCACTTTCCGGACGACAGCGGCGAACGAGGCGTAATCATTCCCGAACCGCGCAAGCAGCGCCACCTTCAAACGCCGCAGTTCGTGGGTTGCCCGGCCGAGGTTGAAGCCGCCTAGGAGGCGGAAGGGAACGAACTCCCCGGCGGGTTCCCCCGTCCCAGGGGAGAACAGGTAGCCCAGCACGGCCAGTCCTTCCTTGGGGCCAACCGGGCCGCGGTCCAGGCGTTGGACGCCGCCTCGATCGACGAGGTAGGACGTGCCCAGCGACTCGACGACCACCTTCCCGTCCGGCCCCGGCTTGAGCCCCTTCCGTGCCGCCAACCGCTCGAGGTCGGCGTGCTTGAGCCGCTCCTGCAGGTCGAGAAAGATCCTCTCGTGGCCTAGGGCTTCCATCGCATTCCTCCCTTCAACGGGCGAAGGGGACCTAAGGCCCTGCCTGCATCCCACCGCGCCGTTCACGGCGTGCGCCCACGCCCAATGCGCAACGGCACTTACCAAAGAGTGCCGCGAAGCTCAAAGCCACCGAGTAGGAGCCGGGACGTTCTTGACTGTGAGGAAAGGGACAAGTCTGAGGGGCATTGGGGATGGTGCGGGACCGCCCGAGGGGGCGAGGCGCCAGGAGGGCGGCGGACAGGGGACACGGTCACGCCGGGACAAAGGCCGCGCCTGCGTTCCGGATGGGGGCCGGCTTCGCGCGGGGACAGCGCCCGCGATCGGACGGGGCCGGGGTGGTTCAGCCGGTTCCCGCCGCGCGCGGGGGCGCCTCGGCGTTTGCCCGCGCGATGAGGTCGGCGGTTTCGTCGGCCGGGGCCGGTCGGCCGAACCAGTACCCCTGGGCGTAGTCGCAGCCCAGGTCCCGCAGAAAGCGGGCCTGCTCCTCGGTCTCGATGCCCTCGGCCACCACCTCGAGCCCCAGTTCGTGCCCGAGGGCCAGGATCGCCCGCACGATGGCGGAGTCCTCGGTCTGGCCGGGCAGGTCGTGCACGAACGACCGGTCGATCTTGAGGGCGTTCAGGTGAAACCGCCGGAGGTAGGCCAGCGAGGAGTACCCGGTTCCGAAATCGTCCACCGAGATCCGAAACCCCAGGTCCCGCAGCCGGCCAAGGAGGCGGGCCGCCCGGTCGGGGTTTCCCATCACCCCGCTTTCGGTGATCTCGAGTTCGATGGGGTTGGCCTCGGCCCGGATGCCGACCCGCGCCAGGACCTCGGCCGCCCGGTCCGGGAGATCGTCGTGGAGGAGCTGCCGGGGCGAGAGGTTCACGGAAACCTTTGCCTCCGGCCCCAGGCGTTTGGCCCACTCCTGGGCCGTGCAGCAGGCCTCCTCGAGCACCCACTCCCCCACGGGCACGATCAGTCCGGTTTCCTCCAGGAGCGGCACGAACTTGGCCGGGGAGACGAGCCCCAGGTCCGGGTGGTTCCACCGCAGCAGCGCCTCGGCCCCCACGAACCGGCCGGTGCGCAGGTCCACCTGGGGCTGGAAAAAGAGCCGGTACTCACGTCGGTCCAGGGCGCCGCGCAGGGCGTTTTCGAGCATCACCCGCTCGAACACCCGGGCGTTCATCTCCTCGGAATAGTACTCGTAGCGGTTTCCCCCGCCTTCCTTGGCGTGGTGCATGGCCAGGTCGGCCCGCTTGAGGAGTTCGTCGGCCGTTTCGGCGTCGTGGGGGAAGAGCCCGACGCCGAGGCTCGCGGTGAGGTAGAGTTCCCGGCCCTCGGCCGCAAGCGGATGGGCGATCCGGGCCAGGATCCGGCGGGCCACCCGGGCCGGAAGATCGGGTTCGGTGTACCCCACGAGGGCAACGGCGAACTCGTCGCTTCCGAGCCGGCCCACGAGGTCCGAGCGCCGCAGGCAGGAGGTGATGCGGGCGGCCGTCTCCCGCAGCACGACGTCGCCGGCTGAGTGGCTCAACGCCTCGTTCACGGTCTTGAACCGGTCGAGGTCGAGCACCAGCAGGGCCACGGGCTTGTCGGCCATGCGGGCGGCCCGCAGGGCGTCGGCGAGTTGGAGCCCGAACTGCTCCCGGTTGGGGAGCCGGGTCAGGGGGTCGTGCCGCCGGGCGAACTCGAGGTCGCGGGCCCTGCGCCGGAGGGCCTGCTCGAGCTCGACGTTGAGTTCCTGGAGCCGGGCGTTGGCCTCCTCGATCTCGGCCACGAGCCGCGCCCGTTTCCGCACGGCCCGGTACTGCTGCACCGCCTCGGCCACCGTGGCCCGGAGCCAGTCGTCGTCCCAAGGTTTGAGCACGAACTTGAAGACCGCCCCCTCGTTCACCGCGGCCACGGCCGCCTTGAGGTCGGCCGACCCGGTGAGCATGATCCGCACGGTGTCGGGCCGGAGTTGCCGGGCGCGCCGAAGGAGCGCCACCCCGTCCTCGCCCGGCATCCGGTAGTCGGAGAGAAGCACCGCCACCTCGCCCTCGCGCAGCGCCTCCTCCGCCGCCCGGGCCGACGTGGCCGTGCGCACCTGGTGGCCGTCGCGGCGCAGGAGCCGCACCAGGGCGCGGGTCACGCGTTCGTCGTCGTCCACAACGAGGATGGTCGCGGGTTGCATGCGGGAGGCCTTTCGTCGAGCAGGATTCCAGGGGCACCGGGGACTCTGGTGTGTTCCCTCAAGCCTTTTCGGGAGGAAGGCGGCCGAACTTGAAAGGGGACAGGGGGCGAGAAGAAGAACGCCGAAGGGGGAGGACGCTACGGCAGAAGCCACCACCGGAGCGCAGCGCCCACCGCCAGGGCCCAACTGAGGCTCAGCATGGTGCCGATCAGCACGTACTCGGCCACCCGTTGATCCTTGGCCTCCCGGATCTCCCCGAACCGCAGAATGCCCTTGGCCGCGAGCACGAGCCCGATGGCGGCCGGGGTGCCGAGCAGCACGAAGCTCACCGTGAGAAAACGCTCCAGGTAGCCGATGACGCGGCCCCCCTGGGGGAGGCCCCGGGCCCGGAACTGCTCGATTTCCGGCGCCGACCCGGGTGGGGCGACACGGCCGAGGACGCCGGCCACGAACCGGTCGCCGCCCCAGAGGGCGACCGCGTAGCCCGCGGCGAGGACGAGAAGGTCAGCCGCCGCCACGGCCCGTGTCCGAAAAGTGGAGGGCGATCAGGAACCGGGCGAGCCGCCGCCGGGCCTCCAGATACGGGCCCGCGTGGGCCGCCTTGAGGCGAAGGTGAAGGCTCGGCTGGGTGATGCCGAGCCGACGGGCCGCCTGGGCCTGGGTGCCGACCTCGCGCACGGCCTCCAGGGCCTGGGCCTGCTTCTCGGTCCACCGGGCTTCGACCGCGGCGAGGGCCAGGAAGCAGGCGTTGGCCGCGTCGTCGAGGGGGGGAGCCCCCGAGGAGATCCAGGTGAGCGGGCTGTCATGGCGTTTGGCCTCGGCCAGGGCCTCCCGGGACCGCAGGAAGCATTCCCCCTCCATGCCCGCCGTGCGAGCTTCGAGGGGGCCTTCGACGGGGCCCACCCCGAGGCCGCAGCGCAGGCGCAGCGGGAACAGGAACAGCCGGAGGTCGAGGTCGGCCTCGAGGGCCGCCTCGGCATCGGTGAAAAGGGCCTGGATCTCGTCGCCCACGGTCACCGAGAAGGGTACGGCGAGCCCCCGGGCCCGGCGGGCGTTCACGCGCTCCGCGGCCTGCCGGAGCCGTTGGGCGCTGCCCGGATGGGTGCGCGAGGACACCACGTCGGCCGTGAGGCATAGGAACACGGGCGATGGGGGCATGGGGCACCGGGTATGGTGTCTGAGGCCTATTTTTTATAGTTATTGGCCCATGAGCCTATCAGGCGCCCGGGCGGCCGGCAAACGCCACCCGGTCACCGGCGGCGCCGGCCCCCCCGGCGGCCGGCCGGCCCCCGGGGCCGGTCGGTTCGGGGGGCGCGGGGCACCTTGGGCACGGGCTCGAACCAGTCGTCCTCGGGCCAGGCCACGGGGACCTTGTGGCCGATGTAGTCCTCGATGGCGTCCAGCCCGAACACGTAGTCCTCGCACGCGAGGCTCACGGCCTTGCCCGAGGCCCCGGCCCGGGCCGTGCGGCCGATCCGGTGGACGTAGTCCTCGGCCTCCAGGGGAAGGTCGTAGTTGAAGACGTGGCTGATGCCCTCCACGTGGAGCCCCCGGCTCGCCACGTCGGTGGCCACGAGCACCCGGACCTCCCCGGCCATGAACCGCTTCAGGATCTTGAGCCGCTGGGGCTGGCTCACGTCGCCGCTCAGGACGGCCGCCGGGTACCCGGCGGCGTCGAGCACCGGCTTTAGCCGCCCGGCGGCCCGCTTGGTGTTGACGAACACCAGCGCTTTGGTCCAGTCTTCGCGCTTCAAGAGCCCGAGGAGGAGCGAGAGTTTCTCCGCGGACGACACGTGATAGAGCACCTGCTCCACCCGTTCGGCCACCACCTTGTCGGGGGTGATCTCCACCAGTTCCGGCACGTTCATGTACTCGTACGAGAGTTCCATGACCCGGTCGGAGATGGTGGCCGAGAACAGGAGGCTCTGGCGCCGGTCGTAGCGGGACATGCGGCGCAGGAGGAACCGGATGTCGCCGATGAACCCCATGTCGAACATCCGGTCGGCCTCGTCGATCACGGCGAGCTCCACGTCCCGCAGGTGGTAGACCTTCTGTTTCAGGTAGTCGATCAGCCGGCCCGGGGTGCCGATCAGCACGTCCACGCCCCCCGCGATGGCCTCGCGCTGTTTCTGGTAATCTACTCCGCCGTAGGCGGCGACCACCCGGAAGGGAAGGTGCCGCCCGATGGCCGCCGCGTCCTGGGCCACCTGCACCGCCAGTTCCCGGGTGGGGGTGAGCACCAGGGCCCTTGGACAGACGCCCCGGGTCTCCCGGCGGGGGGTGCGGAGCATGTGGTTGAAAATCGTGATCAAGAACACAGCGGTTTTCCCGGAACCGGTCTGGGCCTGCACGGCCACGTCGCGGCCCTCGAGGCAGAGGGGAAGGCTTCGGGCCTGGACCGGGGTGAGGTGGGTAAACCCGCAGTCGGCGATGCCCTGCTGGAGTTCGGGAGGCAGGTCGAACTCGGTGAACCGTTTGTCGGTGAGGTGCATGGAACTCCTTTCGAAACGCCCCCGGGCGGTTTCCCGGGGGGTGGGTGAGAAACACGCCACTATAGGCGGCGCGCCGACGCCGGTCAAACCGGGGCCCCGCTCCCGGATGGGCCGAGGGGTCCGGTGACCACCCGGCCCCAGTTGCGGAGGATCCTGTCGCTCCTCGTGGGCATCGTGGCCTGCGGCACGGTGGGGTACCGCTGGCTCGAGGGGTGGGGGTGGGAGGACAGCCTCTACATGGTGCTGATCACGCTGTCCACCATCGGGTACGGCGAGGTGCGGCCCCTGAGCCCCGAGGGGCGGCTCTTTACGATGTTCCTCATCGTGGCCGGGGTGGGGCTCATGACCTACTCGGTGGGAACCCTGGGCCGCATGGTGGTGGAGGGGGAGGTCCAGGCCCTGCTCGGGAGGAGACGCAGGATGTCCAAGATCCGAAGGCTCCGGGACCACTACGTGATCTGCGGGTTCGGTCGCATCGGCCGGCTCGTGGCCCAGGAGTTCGAGCGAAAACCGATCCCCTTCGTGGTGGTGGAGCGCGACGAGTCCCAGGTGGTAAAGATCCCCGAGCACTATCCCGTGGTCGTGGGCGACGCCACCGAGGAGGACGTGCTCCTCCAGGCCGGGATCGAGCGGGCCAGGGGGCTCGTGACGGCGCTCCATTCCGACGCCGACAACCTGTTCGTGACCCTGACCGCCCGGGGCTTGAACCCCAATCTCTTCATCCTGGCCCGGTACGAGGAGGAGCGCAGCAAATCGAAACTCCTCCAGGCCGGGGCCGACCGGGTGGTGTCGCCCTACTTGATCGGCGGCACGCGGATGGCCATGGCCGTGCTGCGGCCGAACGTGATCGATTTCATCGAGCTCGCCACCGCTTCCGAGAGCCTGGGGCTCCAGATGGAGGAGGTGCTCCTGGCCGAGGGATCGCCGCTGGCCGGGGTGCCCCTGGCCGAGAGCCCCATCCGTTCGGAGCTCGACATCATGGTGGTGGCGATCAAGCGACGGAGCGGCCACATGGAGTTCAACCCCTCGGCCCGCACCCGCCCGGAGGCGGGCGACCGGCTGATCGTGATCGGGGAGCGCGAACAACTGCAAAGGCTCGACGCCCTGGCCCGGGGCGGCCCGGAGGCCGGCCCATGACCCAGGCCGTGCTCCAGGTGATCGCGGGGTCGTTCCTGCTGTACCTGGGGGCCACCCTCCTCATCCGGGGGGCCTCGAGCCTGGCCCGGGGCCTGGGGGTCGCCCCGGCCGTGGTGGGCCTCACCGTGGTGGCGTTCGGCACGAGCCTGCCCGAGTTCGTGGTCACCGTGACCGCGGCCTTCAAGGGTAACGCCGACATCGCCCTCGGGAACGTGGTGGGCTCGAACATCGCGAACATCGGGCTCATCCTGGGGCTTTGCACGGTGATCCGGGCGATGACCGTGGAGTTCACCATGATCCGGCGGGAGGTGCCCCTCGGGCTCGGGGCCGTGGTGCTGGTGGTGCTCCTGAGCCTCGACGGGACCCTGGGCCGGGGTGACGGCCTGGTGCTGCTCGCCGGGTTCGCCGGGTTCCTCTACTGGAGCGTGGCCGTGGAGCGCCGGGCCCCCGGCGAGGTCCAGGAGCGCTACGAGGCGTCCTCGCCTTCGCTCTGCAAGAGGGGGATCCACGCCCTGTGCGTCGTGGGGGGGCTCGCGGGCGTCGTCGTCGGCGGGAATCTGCTGGTGGGGGGCGGGGTGACCGCGGCTCGGCTCCTGGGGGTTCCCCCGGTGATCGTGGGGCTTACCATGGTGGCCGTGGGCACGAGCCTGCCGGAGATGGCCACGTCGCTCGTGGCCGTGGCCAAGGGCGAAGACGACCTGAGCGTCGGAAACGTGCTCGGGTCGAACCTGTTCAACCTGCTCGGGGTCCTGGGGGTGGCTGCCGTTCTGGACCCCATCGCGGTGGACCGGTCGTTTTTCGTGCTACAGTACCCGGTGCTCGCCGGGTTCACCCTGGCGCTCCTGCCCATCTGCCGGACCGGTTCCGTGGTATCGCGGGCCGAGGGCGCCCTGCTCCTAGCCGGCTACGGCCTCTACGTGACCTGGCTCTACCTGGGCGGCGGGGTGTAGCGCCGCCGCCCGTCGAACCCCATCGGGAGGACTCCCCATGCCCCACGACGACCGCCGGGACGAGACGGCGCCGTCCCATTTCATCAAGGACATCATCCGGGCCGACCTGGCCGAGGGCCGGTTCCGGGAGGTGGTCACCCGGTTTCCGCCGGAGCCCAACGGCTACCTCCACATCGGCCACGCCAAGAGCATCTGCCTCAACTTCGGGCTGGCCGAGGAGTTCGGCGGCCGGTGCCACCTGCGCCTCGACGACACGAACCCCGAGAAAGAGAGCATGGAGTACGTCCGGGCCATCCAGGAGGACGTGCGGTGGCTCGGGTTCGACTGGGGCGAGCACCTCTACTTCGCCTCGGACTACTTCGAGAAGCTCTACGAGTGGGCCAAGGATCTGATCCGCAAGGGGCTCGCCTATGTGGACGACCTCTCGGCCGAGGAGATCCGCGAGTACCGGGGCACCCTCACCGAGCCGGGCCGGGAGAGCCCCTACCGCAACCGGTCGGTGGAGGAGAACCTGGATCTATTCGAGCGGATGCGGGCCGGGGAGTTCCCCGACGGGTCCCGGGTGCTCCGGGCCAAGATCGACATGGCCTCGGGCAACCTGAACCTGCGGGATCCCGTGATGTACAGGATCAAGCGGGCCACCCACTACCGCACGGGCGACGCCTGGTGCATCTACCCCACCTACGACTGGGCCCACGGCCAGTCCGACTCCATCGAGGGCATCACCCACTCCATCTGCACCCTGGAGTTCGAGGACCACCGGCCGCTCTACGACTGGTTCCTCGAGGCCCTGGGCGTGCACCACCCGCGCCAGATCGAGTTCGCCCGGCTGCGGCTTACCTACACGGTGATGAGCAAGCGAAAGCTCACCCAACTCGTGGAAGGCGGCCACGTGGCCGGCTGGGACGACCCCCGCATGCCCACCATCGCAGGGCTCCGCCGCCGGGGGTACACGCCCGAGAGCATCCGGGATTTCTGCGGCCGCATCGGCGTGGCCAAGAAGGACAGCGTGGTGGACGTGGCGCTCCTGGAGCACTGCCTGCGCGAGGACCTGAACCGGCGGGCCGAGCGGCGCATGGCCGTGCTCCGGCCGCTCCGGGTGGTGATCGAGAACTACCCCGAGGGGCAGGTGGAGGAGCTCGAGGCCGTGAACAACCCGGAGGACCCCTCGGCCGGCACCCGGAAGGTGCCGTTTTCCCGGGTGCTCTACATCGAACGGGACGATTTCATGGAGGACCCGCCCAAGAAGTTCTTCCGGCTGGCCCCGGGCCGGGAGGTGCGGCTCCGGTACGCCTACTTCATCCGGTGCACCGACGTGGTGAAGGACGCCGAGGGCAACGTGGTGGAACTGCGGTGCACCTACGACCCGGCCACCCGGGGCGGCGACGCCCCCGACGGGCGCAAGGTGAGGGCCACGCTCCACTGGGTGTCGGCCGCCCACGCGGCGGAGGCCGAGGTCCGGCTCTACGACCGGCTCTTTACCGAGCCCAACCCCGACGGGCTCAAGGAGGATTTCCGCACCTACCTGAACCCCCACTCCCTCGAGGTGCTCACCGGGTGCAAGCTCGAGCCGAGCCTCGCCGGGGTGGAGCCCGGCGAGCGCTACCAGTTCGAGCGGTTGGGCTATTTCGCCGTGGACCCCGACACCCGGCCGGGCCGGCCCGTGTTCAACCGGGCCGTGACCCTCAGGGACACCTGGGCCAAGGTGCGGGCGAAGGGGGGCTGACCCGCGCCCGCACCCTTGCCGCCGGCCCCGGCCCGACCCACATTTCCGGCCGTCCGATCCGCCCTGGGGCCCCGGCCCGGTCGGCCGGCCGGGCCCCGAACCGGCAGCAGGAGGGTGCGGCCATGCGCGTCGGGTTCGTCTCCACCTACCCACCGATCGAGTGCGGGATCGCCACCTACACCCAGTACCTCACGGAGGCGCTCCGGGAGGCCCAGGTGGACACCTACATCGTGGGCCACCTGGGGGGCGCCGGGCCCCGGGTGTTCCCGGTGTTCGACTACGAGGACGAGAACCTGGCCGAGCGGGCGTTTTCGGCCATGATGCGGCTCACCCCCGATGTGGTGCACGTGCAGCACGAGTTCGGGCTGTTCGGCCGGCATTACGGGGTGAACGCCGTGCCGCTCTTGATCAAGTTCCGGCTGATCGGGGTGCCGGTGGTGGTGACCCTCCACACCGTGTACGCCCGGATCGAGCCGGCCCACCGGATCCTCCTGGAGAACCTTCTCACCAACGCCGATGCGGCGATCGTGCACGAGCCCTACCAACGGGAGGCCCTGCACCAGGCCTTCGGCGGCCGGTTCGACGCGAAACTCCACGTAATCCCCCACGGGGCCCGGATCGTGGACCCCGACCCACAGGCCCGCCGGCGGCTCGGGTTGCCGGAGGGGCGGCCCATTCTCCTCATGATCGGGTATTTCCGGCCGAGCAAGCGGTTCGAGCGCATCGTGGACCTCTTCCCCCGGGTGGTGGAGCGGGTGCCCGAGGCGCTTTTGGTCGTGGCGGGAAAGATCCGTGGCAAGGAGTTCATCGAGTACCGGGAGATGCTCTTCGAGCGGATCCGCACCTCGCCGGTCCGCGACCGGATCGTGCTGATCCGGGGCCAGTTGGCCCAGGACACCTTCGACCGCATCCTCTCCGCTGCCGACGTGGTGGCCCTGCCCTACGAGATCAACGCCCAGAGCGGCATCCTGGCCCACTGCCTCGCCTTCGGCCGGCCGGTGGTGGCGAGCGCCACCGAGTCGATGCGCCGGGCGCTGGGCGACTCCGGGGCCGGGGTGACCTGCTCCACCGACGACGAGTTCGTGGAGGCGATCGCCGGGTTCCTGCGCGACCCGGCACGCCGGCGGGAATGCGGCGAGGCAGCGCGCCGGTACGTGCGGGAGCGGATCGGTTGGCCGAAGGTGGCGCAGGAACATCTGGCCCTGTACCGGCGTCTCACCGGGTACGAGGCCATCGAGCCCAACGTGCTGGTGGTGGACTGACAGGGGCCGGCCGAGTGCTGTCGGCGTCTTCCGACCGCCGGCCGTTCCGATACGGAGGTCGAGCATGCGGCATGTTTGTCCCTTCGAGCGGTACAGGAAAAACCCCATCATCCACCGGGACGACATCCCGTACGCCTGCAACACGGTGTTCAACGCGGCGGCCTGCAAGCACGGCGGCGAGTACATCCTGGTGCTCCGGGTCGAGGACCTCAGGGGCCACAGCCACCTGACCCTGGCCCGGTCGGAGGACGGGTACCGGTTCCGGGTGGACCCGCGCCCCTGGGTGGAGCCTTCGGACGACCCGGAGTTCGGGCCCTACGAGGAGTACGGCCTGGAGGACCCTCGGATCACCCCGATCGGCGACGCCTACTACATCACCTACACGGCGTTCAGCCGCCACGGCCCACGGGTGGGTCTGGCCCGGACCCGGGATTTCGTGGAGTTCGAGCGGATCGCCCTGGTGACCGAGGTGCCCAACAAGGACGCCGTCCTGTTTCCCGCGACCTTCTCCGGCCGGTATGCGATGCTCGACCGGCCCGGCGGGTACCACGGGGTGCCCGGTTCCATCTGGATCAAGTACTCCCCGGACCTGCGCCATTGGGGCGACGCCCGGGTGGTGCTGGCGCCCGAGCCCGGGTGGTCGGGCTCGAAGCTCGGGGCGAGCACGCCCCCGATCCGGACCGACCGGGGGTGGCTCGTGCTCTACCACGGGGTACGGGGCACGGGGGCCGGTACCCTCTACCGGGTCGGCGCGATGCTCCTCGACGCCGACCGGCCGGAGCGGATCCTGGGGTACGCGCCCCACTTCATCTTCGGGCCCGAGGAGCCCTACGAGCGCACCGGCGACGTGCCCAACGTGGTGTTCCCCTGCGGCATCGTCCCCGAGCCGGACGGTACCCTGAAGATGTACTACGGCGCGGCGGACACCTGCATCGGGCTCGCAGAGGCGCGTCTCGATGACATCCTCCGGGCCATCGACCAGGGCTGCGGCGGATCCGGCTGAGGTCCCGGGCGCGGGCGGTATAGGGGGGCGCGAGGGGGAACGGGAGAACCGGCCGTGCCGCTGCCGGTCCGCTCTCCACGAAACGGCCCGGCGTTCCTCCGGAACGGCCGGGCCGCTAAGGAACCGGCGGCGCCCCGGGCCCCGGGCGATCGTGTCGGGGGTGCGCCAGTTCCGGATCGCAAAGGGGGAGCACGGGGCTCCCCTAATGGGTTGCGCTTTGCTCGAGCACCTGCTCGACCTTCCGGCCGAGTTCCTCCGAGGCGTCCACCACCACGGTGCGGTCGGCCACCCGGGTCACGTACCGGGGGGCGCTCAGGGCCTCGTGCTCATAGAGTTGCTGGAGGGTTTCCACCAGTGACCCGAGCCGGTCGGGCGGGATGTGGTGCTCCTCCGCGAACTGGCGGAGGTTCTTGACCTCGCCCCCCTCCACCCACGCCGCGCCGAAGCGCTTCTGGGGTTTCCCGATGAACACGAAGGTCCCGTGGGGGCAGGGAACCACCTCCAGGGGATCCCGGACCCGCTTGGCCAGGTCCTCGAGGGCGGGTTTGACCTCTTCGAGACGCCGCGCGACCGGGTTTGCGGCGTCGAGTTCCGGAAGCTCCTCCCGGCCGCCGAACAGTCGGTTGAAGAATCCCATGGCCCACTCCTTTCCGCCCGGGGCCGTGTGCCGGTCAGCCTACCAGGAGCGCCGGAAAAGGAAACCCCCTGGGGCCAAAAACCCGTTGCGGCCCGGGGGAGGTTTCGTGTAGGGTCTGCGGGGTGAATGGTGATTCATCTTTGCAGCCGGCGCCCCGCCCGTGGCCGCCCTTCCCGTCGGAACCGAGGAACTCCCATGCCCAAAGACGTGTACGAGCGATTGGCCCGGCATCTCGACCGGCTTCCCGGCGGGTACCCCCGAACCGAGTCCGGGGTCGAGATCCGGATCCTGAAGCGGCTCTTTACCCCCGAGGAGGCCGAGCTCGCCCTGTGCCTCACCGTGATCCCGGAGGAGGCGCGGGTGATCGCCCGGCGGGCCAAGCTTCCGCTCGAGGAGACCGAGCGCCGGCTGGAGAGCATGGTCCAGCGGGGCCTCGTGTTCTCGATGGCCCGGCCGGGGAAGCCCACCCTCTACATGGCGGCGCAGTTCGTGATCGGGATCTGGGAGTACCACGTGAACGATCTCGACCCCGAGCTCGTGCGGGACGTGAACGAGTACCTGCCCCACGTGTTCGACCCGGAACTTTGGAAGAAGAGCCCCCAACTGCGCACGGTGCCTGTGGGCAAGGCCGTGGAGGTGGAGCACGCGGTCCTGGCCCACGAGCGGGCCGAGGAACTGGTGTGCCGGCAGAAGAAGATCCTGGTGGCCCCCTGCATCTGCCGCCGGGAGCACGAGATCGCCGGCAAGGGGTGCGGGAAGCTCGAGGAGGCCTGCCTTATTTTCGGGGCGGCCGCCGATTACTACGAACGGCGGGGGGTGGGCCGGGTGATCGGCGCCGACGAGGCCCTGGAGATCCTGGCCCGGGCCGAGGAGGAGGGGCTCGTGCTCCAGCCCTCCAACTCCCAGAAGGCCGTGAACATCTGTTGCTGCTGCGGGTGCTGCTGCCAGGTGCTCAAGAACATCGCCCGCCATCCCCGGCCGGCCGAGATCGTGTCGAGCGCCTTCGTGGCCCGCCTGGATGTCGAGGCCTGCGTGGGGTGCGGAAAATGCGTGAAGCGTTGCCAGACGGGGGCCTTCACCCTCAAGGACAAGAAGGGCCGTCTGGCCGCCGAGCGGTGCATCGGGTGCGGGCTGTGCGTGACCCGTTGCCCCACCGGGGCGCTCACCCTGGAGCGCAAGCCCGAAAGCCCCGAGGTGCCCCGTACCTACCAGGAAACCCTGCTCAAGCTGGGCCGGGCCCGGGGGGCGCTGACCCCGACCCGGCTCGCCCTCACGGCCCTTCGCTCCAAACTTGACCGGCTGCTGGCCACGAGGGGGTAGGGCGGGGGGGGAGGGGGAATCGTGAATGGGGAACGGGGAATGGGGAATGGAGAACGGGGGGTCCGTCCCCCACCCGCCTCCGGCAATGCCTTTGAAGGGAAACGGCCGGCGGGCCCTTGGCCCGCCGGCCGTTCGTGCCTCAGGACCTCGCAGACGATCGGTCGGCGCCTAGGTGAGCGGATCCTTGCTCGCCGGGCTCCAATCGATCAGCGGCCGGGCCGACTCGACGTCAAAGAACACGGCGTACTTCACCCGGGCCGCGGCCCGGTCTCCGGCCGCCTTGCGGATCCGGTCCTTCACGGCCTCGAGGTTCGGCCCTTCCTTCTCCATGGCGCGCACCTTGAGGTAGATCCGGACCCCTTTTGTCTCCATGGGGTTCTCGGCCGGGAGCACGGTGAGGAACGCGGCCCGGCCCGTCTCCAGCAGGTTCTGGGCCGTGCGGGTCTCCCCCAGGCCCATCACCAGGGTGTAGTCGTCGGGCATGTAGGGCGAGCCGAACACCGCGGCGTTCGGTTCCCCCGCCCGGTTCGTGGTGGCCATCACCCCCACCCGTCGGGGGTCGTTCACGAGTTCGCGCACCTTCGCGGCGTCCATGACCTAGCTCCTTTCGGCCTTCTGGCGCTCGAGGGCCTCGAGCACCTTCTCGGGGGTCACCGGCATCTCGGTGAACCGCACCCCGATGGCGTCGTAGATGGCGTTCAAGATGGCCGGGATCACGGGCTGGATCGGCCCCTCCCCCGACTCCTTGGCCCCGAAGGGGCTGTCCGGGTCGTAGCTGTCCACGATGTGGGTGCTGAGCCGTGGTAGGTCGGCCGCCGTTGGGATCTTGTAGTCGTGGAGGTTGGGGTTCAGGAGCCGCCCGTCCTCGGCCACCTTAAGCTCCTCGAACAGGGCCTGGCCCATGCCCATCACGATGGACCCCTCCACCTGGCCCTCCACGCTCTGGGGGTTGATGGCCTGGCCGCAGTCCCCGGCCTCCCAGTAGTTCACCACCCGGATCTCGCCGGTCTCGGTGTCCACCTCCACCTCGGCCACCTGGGCCGTGAACCCGTAGGTGGGGCTGTGGCCGATGTTGGCGCCCTTGAACTTGCCGGTGCGCCGGGGCGGGGTGAACTCGCCCGAGGCCACCAGGGGGCCGTTGGCGTCGATGTAGCGCTCCACCGTCTCCCAGAACCCGATGCGCTTCTTGTCGGGCTCGAACACCGAGTAGATCTCCCCCTCGCCCACGGTGAGTTGCTCGGCCCGGCAGCCCAGCTGCACGGCGGCCACGGAGAACAGCTTCTCCAGGATCCGGTCGCAGGCCTGGCTCACGGCCGAACCGGCGGCCACGGTGACCCGGCTCGCGAAGCTCCCCAGGTCGAAGGGCGCGAGCGTCGTGTCCCCGCTCACCACGTGGATCTGGTCGAACGGCAGGCCCAGCTTCTCGGCCGCCATCATGCCGAGCACCATGTCGGAGCCCTGGCCGATGTCGGTGGCCCCGCAGTACACGGTCACCCCGGCCTCGGTGTCCACCCGCACCGTGGCCGTGGAGTGGGGTTTGTACGAAAGGTACAGGGTGTAGGCCGTGCCCGAGATGTAGTACCCGCCGGCGAGTCCCACGCCCCGGCCGAAGGGGAGCTTGCGGTGCTTCTCCAGGTAGCCGGAGTTCTCCACCACGGTGTCGAGGCACTTCTTGTACTCGCTGTGGCGCACGTACACGCCGCTCACGGTCTCGTGGGTCTTGTCGATGGCGTTTTTCTTCTTGAGTTCGTAGGGGCTCATCCCGAGATCGATGGCGATCTGGTCGAGAAGGCTCTCCATGGCGAACCGGGGCTGCACGCCCCCGAGCCCCCGCATGGCCCCGCAGGTGGGCTTGTTGGTGTACACCCGCCGGCCCCGGAACCGGACGTTTTTCACCTTGTAGGGTAGGTGGAGCATGGCCGCGGTGTAGAACAGGATCACCACGCCCCAGCCCCCGTAAGCCCCGCCGTCCATGGTGCCGTCGTACTCCAGGGCCTGGATGTAGCCCTCCTTGTCCACCCCGATCTTCATCCGGATCTCGATGGGGTGCCGGCCCCGGTGCTGGAGGAACACCTCCTTGCGGGAATAGGTGAGCTTGACCGGCCGGCCCGCCTTGCGCGCGAGAAGCGCCGCGATCAGCTCGTTGTTCGACACCTCGCCCTTGCCCCCGAAGCCGCCGCCCACCCTCGGCACCTTCACGTGGATCTTCTGCATGGGCATCTGGAGGACCTTGGAGAGCGTGCGGTGCAGGTAGTGGGGCACCTGGGTCCCGGACCAGAGGGTGAGCTCGCCGTTGGTGTCGAACTTGGCGACGGCCGAGTGGGGCTCGAGGAACACGTGGTTCACGTAACTCGTGCGGAAGGTCCTCTCGAGCACGTAGTGGCTCTCGGCGAAGGCCCGGTCCACGTCGCCGAACTCCTGCTCGGCCTGGTAGGCGATGTTCCCGGGGAACTTGTTGTCCTCGTGGATCTTGACGGCGTCGGGCGCCAGGGCCTCCTCGGGGCTGGTGTACACCGGCAGGGGCTCGTACTCCACCTCGATCAGATCCAGGGCCTTCTCGGCCGTCTCCGGGTCCACGGCGGCCACCGCGGCCACGGGTTCCCCGTAGTAGCGCACCTTCTTGTAGGCCAAGGCGTACTCGGTGGGCATCTGGGGCACGATGCCGTAGGGGATCGGGGCCTCCTCGCCCACCACCACGGCTTTCACCCCGGGCAGGGCCTCGGCCTTGGAGGTGTCGATCCGGAGAATCCGGGCGTGGCCCACGTCGGCCCGCTTCACCCGGGCGTGGAGCATGAGCGGCAGCCGGATGTCGTCGGCGTACTGGGCCTCGCCCCGGGCCTTCAGGGGCGCGTCCTTGCGGGCCACCGAGGTGCCGACCACGCGGAAGTTCTTCTCAGCCATGGGTCTCCTCCTCCTGGGCCAGCAGTTCGGCGGCGTGGCCGATGGCCTCGACGATCTTCACGTACCCGGTGCACCGGCACAGGTTCCCGGCGATGCCCCGCTTGATGTCCTCCTCGGTGGGGTTCGGAACCCGGTCCAGGAGCGCCTTGGCCGAGAGGATCATGCCGGGGGTGCAAAACCCGCACTGAATCGCGCCCTTCTCCACGAAGGCCCGCTGGATCGGGTGGAGGTCCGCGCCCTTGGACAAGCCCTCGATGGTGGTGATCTCCCGGCCCTGCACGGACACGGCCAGGGTGAGGCACGAGAGCACGGGCTTTCCGTCCACGAGCACGGTGCAGGCCCCGCAGTCGCCGATGCCGCAGCCCTTCTTGGTGCCGGTGAGCCCGATGTGGTCCCGGAGCACGTCCACCAGGAACTCGGTGGGTTTGACCAGGAGGTCGAAGGGTTCGCCGTTAACGGTGAGGGTGATGGGGAGTTTCACGGCCTCATCCCTCCTTTCCCGCGATCTCGTCCCGGGCGGCCTTGAGCGCCCGGCGGACCAGCACGTCTACCATGCGCCGGCGGTAGGCGGCCGAGGCCCGGATGTCGTCGATGGGCTTCGCCTCGGCGGCGGCGAGCCGGCCGGCCTCCTCGAAGAAGGCGTCGTCCACCGGCCGGCCGGCCAGGGCCTGCTCGGCCTCCACGGCCCGGAAGGGGATCGGGCCCACCGCTCCCAGGGCGATCCGGACCGCCCGGGCCGTACCGTCCTCGGCGAGCTCCAGGTAGCAGGCCACGTTCACCATGTCGATCTCCATGGCCCGGCGCAGCCCCCGGAACTGGTACGACACGGCGGAACGCGGCGGCAACGGCGGCAGCCGAAACCCTTTGAGATATTCGCCGGTCTGGAGGGCGGTCTTCCGGTAGGCCAGGAAGAACTCGGAGACGGGGAGCGTGCGCTCCGCGCCGTCCCGGGCCAGGGTGAGCTCGGCGCCGTGGGCCAGAAGGACCGGCGGAGTCTCGGCCGAGGGGCTCGCGTGGCACACGTTGCCGGCCATGGTGGCCATGTGCCGCACCTGGCTCGAGCCCAGTTGGGCCGCGGCGTAGGCGAGCGCCGGGGCGTGCTCGCGCACCAGGGGGTGGGTTTCGATCTCGGCCACCCGGGTGCCGGCGCCGATGGAGAGGCCCATCTGCGGGTCCCAGGTGATCCACCGCAGTTCGGGCACGGCGTTCACGTCCACCAGGACCCGGGGCGAGAGCACCTTCTCCTTGACGAGCACGAGAAGATCGGTGCCGCCCGCCAGGATCCGGGCATCGTCGCCGTGCCGGACCAGAGCCTGCTCGAACTCCCGCAGGCTGGTCGGGCGTTCGTACACGAACGGCTCGATGTGCATGGAGCGCTCCTTTGTGGCTGGGAGAGCTGAAGAGGTATCAAACGGTCCGCCGGTTCGGCCCGTCTGGGGGAACCGGCGGGAGTGTAGCAAAAAACGGGCCTCCAGCAACCGCCGACGTGGCGTCGAAAGCCCGCGGGCGGGCGGTAAAACGTCACCCGCCAACCCGGGGGCCCCGGTGAATTTTCGGCCGAGTTGCCGGCAGGCGGCGGGCCGGTATCCTGGCATGTTTACCACGGAGGACACGGAGGGCACGGAGACGGCACGAGGCGGGGAGGCCGGGATGCCGGGAGGCCCGAACGCCCTGCGGGCCTTCGGCCCGGATCGTGCCGGCGCCAGGACGCGCGGCCCCCCACGACCCACGGCGAACGACCGTCGGGCCGGCGATTCCCGGTCCCCGATTTCCCGATGTAGGCCCGCCAAGGAGGTTCCCATGCCGACACGGATCGAGCACGACACGTTGGGAGAGGTGGAGGTGCCCCGGGACGCCCCGTGGGCCGCCCAGACCCAGCGGGCCCTCGAAAACGGGATCCCGGTGGGCCGGCTGCCGTGGTCCCTGATCGCCGCCCTCCTTCGGATCAAGGGGGCCGCGGCCCGGGTGAACGCCGAGCTGGGGCTCCTGGCCCCGGAGGTCGCCGAGGCCGTCGCCCGGGCGGCCGACGAGATGCTCCGGGACCGCCGGGAGGACGCGTTCCCGTTGAGCCCGTTCCAGACCGGCTCGGGCACCTCCAGCAACATGAACGCGAACGAGGTGCTGGCCCGCCGGGCAACCGAGCTCTTGGGCGGCCGGCCGGTTCACCCCAACGACCACGTGAACCGCTGCCAGTCGTCCAACGACGTGTTCCCCACGGCGGTCCACCTGGCGGCCCTCGAGGAGATCCACCGGGGGCTCCTGCCCGCGGCGGCGGAGCTCCGGCGGGCCCTGGCGGCCAAGGCCCGGTCGTTCCGCGACGTGGTGAAGCTCGGTCGGACCCACCTCATGGACGCCCTTCCCGTGACCCTGGGGCAGGAGTTTTCCGGCTACGCCCGCATGGTGGAGCGGGGCGAGGGGGAGATCCGGACGGCGGCCCGGGGGCTCCTCGAGGTCCCCCTGGGGGGCACGGCCGTGGGCACCGGGGTGAACGCCCACCCCGGGTTCGCCCCCAAGGTCCTCGAACGGCTCGCCGCGGAAACCGGCCACAGGCTTCGCCGGGCCCGGAACCCGTTCGAGGCCCAGGGGGCCCGGGGCGCCTGCGTGGCCGCGAGCGCCGCCCTGCGGGGGCTCGCCGTGGCGCTTTCGAAGATCGCCAACGACCTTCGCTGGATGGCCTCGGGGCCCCGGGGCGGCCTGGGGGAGATTCGGCTGCCCGAGCTGCAGCCGGGCTCGTCCATTATGCCGGGAAAGGTGAACCCGGTGGTGCCCGAGGCCGTCATCCAGGCCGCGGCCCAGGTAGTGGGAAACGACCTCGTAGTGGCCCAGGGGGGCATGGGCGGGGTGCTCGAGCTCAACCTCATGATGCCCTTGATCGCCCGAAACCTCCTGGAGTCCGTCGCGCTCCTGGCCGGGGCCTGCCGGTTGCTGGCCCGGCGGTGCGTGGCCGGCATCGAGGCGAACCGGGCCCGGTGCCGGGAGCTCGCGGCCGCGAGCCCGTCGCTCGTGACCCCCCTGGCCGAGCGGGTGGGGTACGAGGCGGCGGCCCGGGTGGCCCACGAGGCCCTGCGCCGGGGGATCCCGATCGCCCGGGCCGCGGCCGAGATGGGGCTCGGGGACGAGGCTGAGCTCGAGCGGCTCCTCGACCCCAAGCGCCTCGTCCGCCCCCGGGCGTGACTCCGGGGTTGGGCTGCCGGGGTTGCTTGCCCTACAATGCCCGCGTGGACCGCCCGCGGGAGGGGGAGTGCGCGAAGGCGTCCCCCTCCCGGATTCCCGGAGTGAGGAACCAGACCGCCTTGCGTAGGTTTGCCCTTTTCCTGTTCCTTGTGACGGCCGTCGTCCCCCGCCCCGCCCTGGCCGGCGCCTCGGCCGACCGGGGGTGGCTGAACCTCGCCTGGGACGCCCACGACGCGGGGCTGTTCGACGAGGCCCTGTCGTATCTGCGGGAGATCCCCGCCGACTCGGAGCTCGGGGCCGACGCCGCGTGGCTCAAGGCCGAGTGCCTCTACGACATGGGGCGGTACGCCGAGGCCGCCGAGGTGCTCCGGTCGCCGGTGGCCTCGGGGTTGGAGGACCGCGCCGCGTTCCTGCGGGACGTGTACTGGGACTGGGCCTGGGATGAGTGGGCCGCCGGCCGGCCAGACGGAGCGGCGGAGGTGGCCGGCCGGTTCCTGGAGGCGGCCCCCGGAGATCCCTACGCCTCCGCGCTGGCGGCGGTGGCCCGGTTCCGGGTGAGGCTCGCCGACGCCCTCGCGGGCCGGTCGGCGCCCGTAGAGGTGCGGTGGGCGGTCCCCGGCGAGGCCCCGGGGCCGGGCTGGGTGCGGGCACACCCGTGGGACCCGGCCTCCCCCTGGGCCCCCGAGGTCACGTGGGACGACTGGGTCCCGGCCGAACCCCTGACCCCGGCGAGGGAGGGGCGGGTGGCCTGGGTCCGAATGGAACCGGCCGCGATCGACCGGGCCCTCGCCGCGGCCCTCCCGCGGATCCCGGGAAGCGCGGTTCGCCCGGACGAGGGGGGATTCCGGGTCGGATCGGGCGCGGCCGAGGTGTGGGTGGATACCGGGGAGTGGCGGTTCCGGGCGGCCGTGGAGGCCCTGGGGCCCGAGGGCGCCGCGGCGCTGGCCGCGGCCCGGGCGTGGGAGGCGCTGGAGGCCCAGGCTGGGTTGGCCCGGTGGGTCGAGGGCCACCGGGGCGGCCTCGAGGCGGAGGTCGGCGAGGGCCAGGTCCGGATCCGCCATCCGGACACGGGCCGCACGTTCCTGCTCGATCTCGGCGCCTGGGCGGATTGGTTCCGGGACGACCCGGAGGGGTGGGAGGCGTTCTGGGGCGACCTCCGGGCCGAGCTCGGCCGCCCGCCCCGGCCCTACCGGTGCTTTTGCGGAAAGCCCGTGGTGCTGCGGGAGGCCCCGGTGGCCGACCCCGGGGACGCCCTCGTCTGGGAGCGCTCGGGGGGCCATCCGATCGTGCTCCTGGCCCTGTGTCCGGACCATGTGCAGTACGTGACCCAGCGCCTCCTCGAGGAGTGGGGGGTGGGCCTCCGGGACGTGGCCGAACGGGTCCGCAGTGACGCGGCCGAGGCGGAGTGGCGCCTGACGTTCCGCCGCGACGGGAACCGGATTCTCCTCGAGGGGGAGGGCGCCGCCGGGCTTGCCCGGTGGCCCGAGCTCCTCCTGGGCGCCCTCGAGCAGGTGGAGGGCCGGGGCGTTCGGGGCCGCGAGGTCCGGGTGGTGGCGCCCACGAGCCGGGCCCTCGTGGTCCTCCCGGCCCAGGCCGGACCGGCGGCGGAGGAGGGGGCCGTACGCTGGGGCCTCAAGGCGTCGGGCGGATCGGGGGATCGCATCCACCTGGGGGCGCGGGTGCGACTTCCGCACCGTCCCCAGGGGCGGTTCCGGGTGAGCCCGTCGCCATGAGCGTCCGGCGCAGGATCCTGGCCTGGGAGGTGGCGGCCGACCCGAGCGCCACCCGGGCCCTGTACCGGATGATCCCGGCCGGGTTCGCCGCCCGGTGCGGGTGTCCGGCGTGCCGGAACTTCGACGCCGCGCGTCCGGCCGGGTACGGCCCGGAGTTCCGGGCCATCCTCGCGTCCTTGGGGATCGACGGGAGAAAGGAAACGGAGGTCCGCTGGGTCACCCCGCTGGAGACGGGGCTCCACCTGTACGCCGGGTTCTACGCCTGTGCGGGGGAGGTGGTGGGGGGGCGGCCCTACCGGGGGTTTCCGTTCGCCACCGCGGCCACCGACGTGTTCGAACGGGTGGCCCCGCACCTCCACGCCGCGATCCGTGCCTGGCTCGCGCCGGCCCCGCCCTGGGCGGGCCGCCCCGCGCTGCGGATCGAGTTTCTGGTGGCCCTGCCGTGGGTCTTACCCCAACCGCCCGAAAAGCCCGTGGATCTCGCCTCGGGCGCGCACCTGCGGAACTAGGCCGGCGGCCGGTCGCGTACGGCCTCACCCGCTGTGGCAGTCCTCGCACTCGAGCGCCTTCTTCGCCTTCGGGCCGAAGTGGCACGGCCTGCACTTGCCGGTGACGTCTCCCTCGCCGTGGGCCGCCTGTTCCATCGATGGGGTTCCCCCCTCGGGGGTCGCCCGGTGGCAGGCGCCGCACCGGTGGGAACCTTCGGAGCGCTCGGGGTGGTGGCAGGTGTCGCAGTGGAACCGCTCGGCGTGCTCCGAGTGGGGGAACAACACGGGTTCCATCTCTCCGTAGTTGGTGACCTGGATGCGCTGGGCAGCCGCCGGTCCCACCAGCGCGACGACCAGGATCACGAACGGGGCCACTCGTCGGCGCAGCATAACCACCTCCCGTGGGGATGATCCCGCGATACCGCGGAGCGCCCCAAAAGGTACGGGGAGCCGGCATCCCGCGCAAGGGAACCGTTGGGGAACGATCGCGATGACCCTGCCCGGCAAGGACCGAAGACGCTAAACCCGTGCGCACCGGAACGGCCCAACTTCCCCTCCACGGAGGCCGCGCGCCCCGGTGGCTCTTCGAGCGCATGGTGCGACTCGCCCGGGAGATCGTGCGGCTTCTGGTGGAGGAGCACGGTCCGGCCGAGGTGCTGCGGCGGCTGTCGGACCCCTTCTGGTTTCAGGCGTTCGGCTGTGTGCTCGGGTTCGACTGGCACTCGAGCGGGGTCACCACCACGGTGTGCGGGGCGGTCAAGGAGGCGTTACTCGACGCGGGCCCCGACCTGGGGTTGTTCGCGGCCGGCGGCAAGGGAAGGGTGTCGCGGCGCACCCCGGCCGAGATCGAGGCGGCCTGCGAGCGGATCGGGCTCGACCCGGCGGGGCTCGTGCGGGCGAGCCGCCTTTCGGCCAAGGTGGACTCGGCCGCGGTGCAGGACGGGCACCAGATCTACCACCACGCGTTCTTCTTCACCCGGGCCGGGGAGTGGTGCGTGGTGCAGCAGGGCATGCGGCCGGAGACCCGAACGGCGCGGCGGTACCACTGGCTCGGGGAGGGGATGGGGTCGTTCACGGTGGAGCCCCACGCCGCCGTGTGCGCCGAGGCGGCGAGCCCCACCCTGAACCTGGTGGCACGGGAGAGCGAACCCGTGCAGGAGGCGTCGGTGGCCCTGGCCCGGGAACCGGGCGCCGTGTTCGACGCGGTGGCCCGGGCCGGGGACCTCACCCTCCCCCGGCGCCACCCCGTGAGCCTGGCCGACGTGAACCCCCGGTACCTGCGAAAGATCCTTCTGGAAACCTACGAGCGGGCCCCGGCGGATTTCGAGGAACTCCTGGGGCTTCCGGGGGTGGGGGCCAAGACGCTGCGGGCGCTCGCGCTCACGGCCGAGCTCGTGTACGGCACCCCGGCGAGCACCCGGGACCCGGCCCGGTTCAGCTTCGCCCACGGCGGCAAGGACCGGACGCCCTTCCCGGTGGACCGGGAGACCTACGACCGCACGATCGAGGTGCTGCGCCGGGCCGTGGACCGCTCCCGGGTGGACCGGTCGGACAAGGTGCGGGCCCTGAGGCGCCTGGCCCGGTTCGGGGTCAGTCGCTGACCACGTCTTCGCTCAGGAAGTCCCGGGGCCGGGCCGAGCCCTTGGTCTCGTGCATCCGGATCCAGGCGTCCACCCGCTCGGTTCCGTAGGTGCGCCGCCAGGCCGCGAAGATCTCGTCCACGGGGATGTCGGCGTGGGTGCCGTGGAAGGCCACATACTCCATGAACCGCCGGTTCTCGCGGTTGTAAGGCTGGAAGATCGAGTCGTGCCGGCCGTCGAACTCCAGCGGGTCCACGCCGTGGCGCTCGCACAGCTCCCGGTTGAACGCCGGGGTCGCCTTCACCCATCGGCCCTCCAGGAAGAGCTCCACCACCCCGTGGTACACGAAGAGGTCCGAGCCCAGGTAGTCCAGGAGTTGACGGGTGGCCAGGTGGTTTCGCACCGTGGCGAACGACACCCGCGCGGGGATGCCCAGGGCCCGGGCGCAGGCGATCATCACCGCGGCCTTCTGCACGCAGTAGCCCCGGCCCGCCTCGATGACCCGACTCGCCCGGTAGTGCTCGGGGTTGTAAAACGGGGCGTAGGGGTCGTACCAGATCCGGTCGCGCACCGCGTAGTAGAGGGCCACCGCCCGGTCCACGGGGTCTTCGTGTTCTCCCACGGCCGCACGCGCGAACGCGACGACCCGGGGGTGGTCGGCGTCGAGGATCGCGGTGGGGCGGAGGTGTTCCGGCAGGACGTCGTTGGGTGCGGACATGGCGTTTCCCTCGTCGGACGGGTGGCAGGGGGTCAGAGGAGCGCCAGGGCCCCGGCGAACAGGGTGGCCAGCGCCGTGGCCGCAGCGGCCCGGCCGGGGCCGAAGCCCTGGGTGAGCCGGAACGCGGCAAACGCGCCGGCCACGAGCGCGAGCGCCGCCGCGGCGGCGGGAAGGGCGAGCCCGGGCCCGAGGGGGTGCCCCGGGGCCAGGGCACGGTGGGCCACGGCCGGCAGGGCCGGGAGCCCCGCGAGGAGGAGCACCGCCCCGGCCCGGTACAGGCGGCCGAACCCGCCGGGTCCGCCGGCCGCCCGGGCCATCAGCCAGAGCACGAACGTGGCGCCTAGGTGGGCCACGGCCACGGCCCCGAGGCCGCCCAGGAGGTGCCCCACCAGGAGGAGCCGGAACGGCACCTCGGCCGGGTCGAGTCCCCCCACGGGAACCGCCAGGGCGCGCTGGGTCCAGGCCAGCGCCGCCCCGTAGGCGGCGCCCGTGGCGAGGAGTGCCCCCCCGGCGGCCAGCACGCCGCCGGAACCGTCGAGGAACCGAACGATCGAGGAACGAGACATCCCGCCTCTCCGGTGCGGAAAGAGAAAACCCCGGCGCCGATGGCGACGCCGGGGTTTAGCGAAATGGCGGTCCCGACGGGATTTGAACCCGTGTCGCCGACGTGAGAGGCCGGTGTCCTAGGCCTGGCTAGACGACGGGACCGTTTCGTTCGAGCCGATTGGCTGGGGGAGAAGGATTCGAACCCTCACTCGCGGATCCAGAGTCCGCTGTCCTACCATTAGACGATCCCCCAGCGCGAATGAGACGCGCTTTATACCCGACCCGGGCGCGGCTGTCAAGCCGAGACGGCCGCCTTTTTCTTCCGGCCGGGCGGAGGGGCCACCTCCACCCGGTTTCGCCCCCCCTCCTTGGCCCGGTACAGGGCCTGGTCCGCGCGGTCCAGGAGTTCCAAGGCCTCCTCCCCCGGGGCCCAGGTGGCCACCCCCGCGCTCAGGGTCACCCGGACCGGGCCCGCCCGTGTGGCCACGTCCTTTTCCGCACCAAGCCGCCGGATCTTCTCGGCCACGATCCGGGCCGCCGCCTCCTCGGTGTGGGGGAGGAGCACGGCGAACTCCTCGCCGCCGTACCGCGCCACAAAGTCGCTGCGGCGAAGCGCCTGGAGGGTGCGCCCGGCCAGGGCCTGGAGGACCATGTCTCCGGCCAGGTGGCCGTGCCGGTCGTTGACCTCCTTGAAGCGGTCCACGTCCCAGAGGATCACGGAGAAGGGCTGGCCGTACCTCCGGGCCCGGGCCGCCTCCTCGGCCAACCGGTCGTCCCAGGCCCCGCGGTTCCACAGCCCGGTCAGGGGGTCACGGAGGCTCTGGGACCGAAGGGCCCGGGCCTTCCGCTCCACCTTGTCCAGGCGGTCGGCCAGTTTGGTGAGCACGGTCCGGACCTCCGAGGCCTCCTCGCCCAGTTGGCGGGCCCCGTCCCTTTCCCTACGGGCCTCGGCCCGGAGGGCCTCGAGGATCCGGCGGCAGGTCGGCACCACGGGGTCCGCCGCGCGTAAGGGGCCGAGTTGGTCCAGGGCTTCGGAAAGGCTGATGGAAAGCGTCTCCTGCTCGGCGGCGTAGGCCCGGGCGTGCTGGGTCAGTCGGCGCACCCGGCCGTCGAGCTCGTGGACCGCGGCCGCCATCTCCTGGAACAGGGACTCCAGTTCCTCGATGCGGCTCCCCCACTGGGTGGGCGCCGACTCGAGCCAGGCCAGGAACGCCCGGACGGCTTCGGCCACGGCCTCGGGATCCCGCCGTTCGTGGGGGGCGATCCTCGGAGGCGGGCCAAGAAACGGCGGGATCCTTCGGGCGATCTCCGCCAGGAGCGCCAGGGCCGCCGGCGCCAGGGCCGGGGGAATCGCGTCTGCGGAAAGGATGGGTTCGGACACCTCACTCCTCCGGGCCGAGGTTGGGATGTTCCTCTTTTCGTACCGCCGTGCGGAAGACTTTACCCTTTCCGGTCGGCCGCCCCGCGGTTGACGCCGGGTGGCGGGATGCTAAGATGGCGGGACTTTCAAACTGGGGAGGAGTGCCCATGTACACCGTGCTGGTGCTGGACGACGAGGAGAGCATCCGGATCCTCTACCGGGAGGAACTCGAGGAGGCGGGGTACCGGGTGCTGTGCGCGGCCACCACGGAGCAGGCTCGGGAGATCCTCGAAAAGAACGAGGTGCACGCGGTGATCCTCGACATCAAGCTCCGGGGGGAGAGCGGGCTCCAGTTCCTCCAGGAACTCACCCGCACCCGCCGGGACCTGCCGGTGGTGCTCTCCACGGCCTACAGTTCGTTCAAGACGGACTACTCGGCCTGGCTCGCCGACGGGTACGTGGTGAAGTCGGGGAGCCTCGACGAGCTCAAGGCCGAACTCGCCCGGGTGTTGGACCGCCGGTACGGGGGCGCGCACGACCAATAGGGGAGACGGAACGGAAAGGAGAAGCGGCCCGGTTCGTCCGGGCTTTTCTTTGCCGTGTGACCGGCGAAGGAGGCATTCATGAAAGCGGTGTTGATGGCCGGCGGGTTCGGAACCCGCATCCAACCCCTGACCCACAGCCTGCCCAAGCCCATGGTGCCGCTGGTGAACCGCCCGATGATGGAGCACATCCTGGAACGGGTGCGCTCGGTGGGAGTGCGCGAGGTCGTGGTTCTCCTCTACTACATGCCCGAGGTGATCCGGGACTACTTCGGGGACGGGTCGCGGTTCGGATTGAACCTCACCTACGTGCTTCCCGACGACGACTACGGCACCGCCGGCGCGGTCAAATGGGCCGAGGAGCACCTGGACGAGACGTTTCTCGTGCTCTCGGGGGACGTGATCACCGATTTCGACCTGGAGGCGATCGTCCGGTTCCACCGGGAGAAACGCACCCCGGTCACGATCACGCTCACGAGCGTTCCCAACCCGCTGCAGTTCGGGGTGGTCATCACCGACGCCGACGGCCGGATTCTCCGGTTCCTGGAAAAGCCCGGTTGGGGCGAGGTGTTCAGCGACACGGTGAACACCGGGATCTACGTGCTCGAACCTGAGGTGCTGGGCCGCATCCCCCGGGGCCGACCGTTTGATTTCTCGAAGGATCTGTTCCCGTCGTTCCTCCGGGACAACATCGCCATTTACGGATACGCCGCCAAGGGGTACTGGCGCGACGTGGGCGACCCCGACGCCTACCGGGAAGCTACGGCAGACGTGCTGGCCGGCAAGGTGGCGCTGACGTTTCCGGGCCGGCGGGTCGAGGTGGACGAGGGGGAGCTCTGGGTCGAGGACGAGGCGTTCTCGCCGCCCGAGGGGTTGCGGGTGCGGGGCCGGGTGGTCCTGGGCCCCGGGGTGGAGATCGGCTCCCGGGTGGAGTTGGAGAACGCGGTGGTGGGGCCCCGGTGCGGCATCGGGGACGGCGCGGTCGTCTCGTCCTCGGTGCTGTGGCGGGAGGTCCGCGTGGGCCCCGGCGCCCGGATCCACCGGGCCGTCCTGTGCGACCGGGTGCGGGTGGGCGAGGCCGTGCGGATCGAGAAGGGCGCCGTGGTGGCCGAGGGCACCGAGATCGGGGACCGGGCGTCGTTCGAGCGCGACCTCATGGTGTGGCCCGAGAAAAAGGTGGAGGCCGGGGCCGTGCTCTCGGCCAATCTCGTGTGGGGGGACAAGTGGAAGAAATCGGTGTTCGAGGCGGGCGCGGTGGAGGGCCGGACGAACATCGAACTCTCCCCCGAGTTCGCGGCCAAGCTGGGCGCCGCCCTGGGCACGATTCTGCGGCCCAACACCGCCATCCTGGTGGGCCGGGACTACCTGCGGGCGAGCCGGATGCTCAAGCGCGCCTTCCTCGGGGGCATCCTCTCCACCGGGGTGGACGTCCACGACGTCAAGATGGTGCCGGTGCCCGTGACCCGCTACAAGCTGGCGAGTTTCGGGGAGGTGGCCGGCGCCTACTTCCAGCAGAGCCCGAGCGACAGCCGAAGCGCCCAGATCGTGTTCTACGACGAGGCCGGCAACCGCATCGACACCAGCCTCGAGAAGTCCATCGAGCGCATCTTTTTTAAGGAGAACTTCCGGCGGGTGGACCACGCCGAGGTGGGGGCGATCCGGGAGCTCGCCGGAATCGACGCGTTCTACCGGGAGGGGTTTCTGCGGGAGTTGGATGCCGACGCCATCCGGGCCCGGCGGTTCCGGGTGGTGGTCGACCTCGACAACGGCACCACCGGCGAGTACCTGCCCCCGCTCCTGAACGCCCTGGGGTGCCGCACCGTGGTGTTGAACGCCTACCCCGACGAGCGGCGGCTGACCCGGCGCATGTACGACCTGGACCGGATCCTCAAGCAGACCGAGGACATCGTGGGGGCCCTGCACGCCGACGTGGGCTTTTACGTATCCCCCGGAGGCCAGAACCTCAAGCTCGTGGACGACCGGGGACGGGTGCGTCAGGACCACGAACTGTTGCTCCTCATCTTGCGCCTCCTGGCCCGATGCCGGCCCGAAGGGGCGCGGGTGTTTCTGCCGGTCACGGCCCCCCGGGTGCTCGACGAGCTGGAGCCGACGCTACGGATCACCCGGGGCAAGACCACGAGCCTCCGGACCTCGGAGCTCATGGACTACGATTTCGTCTCCGAGGCCGATGGGAAATACGCGTTCCCCAAGTTCCTCCACGCCCCCGATGCCATGTTCGCGGCGGCCAAGGTGCTGGAGCTCCTGGCCCGGGCCGGGGCCGACGCCTCGGAGGTCCTGGACGGGCTGCCCCCCTACGCCTACGAACGCCGGCAGATCCCGTGCCCCCACGAGCTCAAAGGGCGGGTCATGCGCCGGATGAGCGAGGACAGCGTGGACAAGGAGGCGAGCTTCGTGGACGGGGTGCAGGTGCTCCTGGGGGAGACCAGCGTGCTCCTCCTGCCCGATCCCTACCGGCCGGTGGTCCATTTGGTGGTGGAGGGCCCCGACACGGCGGCCGTGGCCCGGGAACTTGCGGCCTACGAGGCCAAGGTGCGCGACTGGATGGCGGGGTGAGCCACGTCGGGGTTGGGGCGAACCGGGGTGGGGAGGGGCAGCGGTTCCGGCTCCTGTGCCTCGTGCTCGCCGGGGTGCTCGCCCTGGGGACGCTGGGGTTCATGGGCCTGGAGGGGATGCACCCCCTGGATGCCCTGTATCTCACGGTGATCACCGTGGCCACCGTGGGATACGGGGATCTGCACCCCACCACCCCGGCGGGCAAGTTCCTCGCCGTGGTGCTGATTCTCGGGGGGGTTAGCACCTTCCTCGGTGTCGTTGCGACGGCCACCGAGATGCTCGTAGCCCGCCGGGCCGAGCGGGAGCGGCGACAACGGGTGCAGATGGTGGTCGGCGTGTTCTTCAGCGAGGTGGGGGCGGAGTTGCTCCGCCGCCTTGCGGCGGCCGACCCGGTGCTTGTGGCGGCGCCGCCGCGGGTGCGGCCGGACCGGGCCCGGGAGGACTTCGACGCTCTGGAGCGGCGCCTGGGGAGCCACGAGTTCCCGTTGGACCCGGAACGGCTCGACCTGGCGGACCTGGCCGCTTTCCTCCGGGAGCGGGGCGAGTTGCTCCTGCGGCTGTACGAGAACCCCAATCTCTCCGAACGGGGCGAGTTCGCCGAGCTCCTGCGGACGGTGCTGCACCTGCGTGAGGAGCTTCTCACCCGCCGGGATCTCTCGTCTCTGACGCCGCCGGACCGGCAGCATCTGACCTTCGACGCCCGCAGGGTGTACCCGCTTCTGGCAAGGCGCTGGATTCGGTACGTGGAACACCTGGAGACGGCGTACCCGTACCTGTTCTCGTTCGCCGTGCGCACGAATCCCTTCGACCGGCAGGCGCGGCCCGAGGTGACGGAAGGGTCGTGAGGATCGCGGGCGCCGACTGCGCCTACGACCCCGTGGGCGGGAGATGTGCCGCCGCGGTGGCGGTGCTGGAGGTTCCGGCGCTCACCGTGGCCGGGGTTTCGGCCTGGGTCGGCCCGGTGGAGGCCCCCTATGTCCCCGGCCGGTTGGCCCTCCGGGAGGCGGGGCCGATCCTTCGCGCGCTCGCGGGCCTTTCGGACCCGCCCGATCTCCTCCTGGTGGACGGTCATGGAAGGGCCCACCCGGAACGCCGCGGGCTCGCCTGCGTGGTCGGGGAGGCCGCCGGCCTCCCGACCGTGGGGGTGGCGAAGGACCTCCTGGTGGGCCACCACGCGCCGCTTCCCGAGGCGAGGGGAAGCCGGGCTCCCCTCGTGGACCGGGGGGAGGTGGTGGGCGCCGTGGTCCGTACCCGTACAGGAGTCAAACCGGTTTTTGTGTCGGTGGGCTGGGGCATCGCCCTCGCCCCGGCCGTGGCGCTCGTCCTTCGCGTTTCGCCCCGTTGCCGCATTCCTGAGCCTCTCCGCGCGGCCCACGCTTTGGCCCGCGAGGCCCTGGAATGACCCTCCCCGGCTTTCTTGGCAAGATTCCTTGTGATTGACAAACAAGGTTCTATGTGCTTTCTTCGGCCCAGATCCGCCGGTGGGCGGCCGGTGGGCCGCCCGCAGCGGACGGACCCCGAATTCAACCCTTTAGCCTTTTCTCCCGGTTGCCTCGCCCATGACGGATTCCCCCCGGCAACGACAGGCCGCCTGGAACCGGTATCTCGCCGAGCTGTGGGATCGGGCTCCGGCGGGGGTGGCCGCGTTCACCCCGGCCGGCCGCAGGATCCGGTACGCGAACCCTGCGTTTTGCGAGTTCGCCGGGACGACGCCGGAGCAACTCCTGGACGCCCGCGTGACGGCCGCGCTGGGCCGGGGCGGCCGGCCGATCCTATCGGCCGCCGTGGCCCGGGCCGCAGAGACGGGCGCAGCCGTGCCGGTGAGCCTGGAGGCCGAGGTGCCCCTTCGCCCCCGCCGCCATCTGGAGGGGCAGGTGGCGCTCGTGCCCGTGTCGGAAAAGCGGCGGTTAGGGGTGCTGTACCTGTGGGACGTGACGGCCCACCGGGAGAACGAGCGGGAGCTGGCCGTGGCCCTGTCGCGCCTGAGGCAGGTGGTGGAGGGGTCGCCCCACCCGGTGGTGGTCACCGACGAACGGGGGGTGATCACCCGGTTCAACCGGGGCGCCGAGGCGCTGTTGGGGTTTTCGGCCGCCGAGGTGGTGGGCCGGCGGTACATCCAGGAGTTCTACGAGGGCAACGCCGCCCGGGAGGTCATGGAGCGGGCCCGAAGCCCCGAGCACGGCGGGCCCGGGGTCCTGGAGCGCTACGAGGCGATCCTGATCACCAAGAGCCGCGAGCGGGTGCCCGTGTGGCTCACCGTGCATCTCCTGCGGGACGAAAGGGGGCGGGAGACCGGCACGGTGAGCTTCATCCACGATCTGCGCCACGTGATGGAGCTGGAGCGGCGGCTGGAGGAGGTGCAGATGCAGCTCATCCACGCCGACAAAATGGCCTCCCTGGGGAAGCTGGCCGCGGGGGTGGCCCACGAGATCAACAATCCCCTCGGGGGCATCCTCCTCTTTGGGGGGCTTCTCCTGGAGGACCTGGATTTTTCGGACCCCCGCCGCAGCGACGTGGACCGCATCGTCCAGGAAGCCCGCCGGTGCAAGGAGATCGTCAACTCGCTCCTCGACTTCGCCCACCAAAGGCGGCGCTACCAGGAGCCGGTGGACCTGAACGCGGCCCTCGAGCAGTGCCTGGAGCTCCTCGGGGGGAAGGCGCTGTTCCACAACATCCGGGTGCGCCGGGAGTTGGCCGGGGACCTGCCGCTGGTGGTGGGAAACCCGAGCCAGATCAAGCAGGTGTTCACGAACATCATCACGAACGCCGTGGACGCCATGGACGGGGAGGGGGAGCTCGCGCTCCGGTCGGGGTGCGACCCGGATCGGGGCACCGTGTGGGTCGCCTTCACCGACACCGGCCCCGGCATGCATCCGGGGGTGCGGCAGCGGATCTTCGAGCCGTTCTTCACCACCAAGGAGCCCGGCAAGGGCACGGGGCTCGGGCTTAGCCTCTCGTACAACATCATGCGGATGCACGGCGGGGACATCCGGGTGGACTCGGAGCCCGGGAAGGGGACCACGTTCACGGTGGTGTTCCCGGTGCCGGAGGAGGAACGGTGCGAGCCCTGATCGTGGACGACGAGCGCTCGATCCGGGAGGGCCTGGCCAAAACGCTCCGGCGCATGGGCCACGAGGCCGAGGTGTGCAACGACGGGGCGAGCGCGCTCGACTGCTTCCGCCAGGGCGACTTCGATCTCGTGTTCCTCGACCTCAAGATGCCGGGGCTCGACGGAATGGAGGTGCTGGCCCGGATGCGCGACCTCGACCCCGAGGTCATCGTGGTGATCATCACCGGGTACCCCTCCATCGACAACGTGCTCAAGGCCTTCCGCCTCGGGGCCTACGACTACCTGCCCAAGCCCTTCAGCCCCCAGGAGGTGCGGATCACCACGGCCCGGGCCGAGGAGCGCCGGCGGCTGCGGTTCGAAAACGAGCAACTGCGCCGCCAGCTCCAGGCCCGCACCGACCGCTACGTCATCGGGGCGAGCCCCCGGATGCGCGAGGTGAACGCGCTCATCGAGAAGGTGGCGGCCACCGACACGAGCGTGCTCATCACGGGGGAGAGCGGCACCGGCAAGGAGGTGGTGGCCCGGATGATCTACGAGCTCTCGGCCCGCAAGGACCGGGAGTTCGTGGCGGTGGACTGCTCGGCCCTGGCCGGCCCGCTCCTGGAAAGCGAGCTCTTCGGACATGTGAAGGGCGCGTTCACCGGCGCCCACGCCCCCAAGCGGGGGCTCCTGGAGCTCGCCAACGGGGGCACCTTCTTCCTGGACGAGGTGGGGAACCTGGGCCCGGAGACCCAGGCCAAGCTGCTCAGGGTGCTCCAGGAACGGGAGGTGAAACCGGTGGGCGGGGTCACGGCCCGCAAGGTGGACGTGCGGATCATCGCGGCCACCAACGCCGACCTCGAGGCCGAGGTGGCCGCCGGCCGGTTCCGCCAGGACCTCTACTACCGCCTCGCCGTGTTCCCCATCCACCTGCCCCCGCTTCGGGAGCGCATGGAGGACCTGCCGGAGCTGGTGCGCCATTTCGTGGCGAAGCACGCCCCCAAGGTCCACAAGCGGTTCCGCGAGATCTCCCCCGGGTTTCTTTCGGTGCTTTCGTCGTACAACTTTCCCGGGAACATCCGGGAGCTCGAGAACATCGTGCAGCGGGCCGTGCTCCTCGAGGAATCGGACGTGCTGCGGCCCTCGAGCCTGCCCGCCTACCTCCTTAAGAACCAGCCCAACCACCGGAAGCGCTTCCCCACCCTGGAGGAGTTGGAGCGCGACCACATCGCCCTGGTGCTTCGGGCCTGCGACGGCCAGAAGACCCGAGCCGCCGAGATCCTCGGCATCGACCGAAAAACCCTCTACCGGAAGGTCAAGCAGTACGGGCTGGAGTGACGCTGCCCAGCCCCACCGTCGGCCTCCGGTCCCCCCGCCTCTCAAGAACGGTTCTTCGTTGGCCGATGAGGGGACCAGACACTCCACGGAGGGAGGTGCCGCCATGTTGACCGCCACGACCCCCTGCTGCCCGGGCCCTTCCGGATTTTCCGGGGGCCCCGCGCTCCTGCGCGAACTCTCGATCGAGCGCACCCAGCGGCTCGACCTCTCGTTCACCGACGAACAGGGGCAGGAATACCGCCTGACCCTGGAGCGGGACATCTCGCTCCACGCCCTCACCTACGACCGGCGAGGCGCGCTCGCGGGCCGGGGCCGGCTGCGGCGGCCCGCGGACTGGGAGCGCCTGCTGGCCGAGTCCGACCGGGCCGTGGAGGGATTCCGCAAGATCCTCCACCGGTTCGTGAAGGCCCTGCGCAAGGGCGAGGCCTCCCACCTCGGGGACGTCGCGCCTGGCGTCCTCCCGAAGGGGGGCCGGGGCGCGGCCTCGTACGTGGAGGTGGAACAGTCCGTCCGGATCACCCTGGAGGGCCCCGAGGGCGCGCTGGCCGGCGACTGGAGTGTCGAGGCCACGGCGGGGCGGCTCCGGGACTTCGGCGTGGGGCTCTACCGGGGCGGGGACCGGGGCGAACACGCGGCGAAGATGATCCAGGCGATGGAGCGGGGCTACGAGGAGGCCCGGATCGCGTTCGGCGGGGAGCTCCCGGACGTCGCGCGTCAGACGGTGGATCTGGCCCGAAGGCTCCTGGAGGAGTGGGCGAAGGGGGAAACCGCGGAGCCCGACCCCGCCGACGCCCTCGACCTGGTGGCGTGAGACCTCCCCCAGGCCCTAGGGGAAACGCGCCGTCGGCGCTCGGTTTGGCTCTTGCCGCCCAGCCGCCGGCCGAGATGTGGTGCCCGGGGCGGGAGTCGAACCCGCACGGGCCGAAGCCCTAGGGATTTTAAGTCCCTTGTGTCTACCTGTTCCACCACCCGGGCACGGGCCCGGCAAGATAGCACCCCGGCGCGCCCGGCCTCAAGATGGTCGGCGGAACGTACCGGGAGCGCCGGCGGGGAGGAGTCGAACCACGGAGGACACGGAGGGCATGGAGATCCGGAGCCCGTTCCCCACCCACCACCGGCAACACCGTCGCAGGCTTCGGTACTACGCAGCACCCCCGGCCGGATTCACACCAAGTTACCTTCACAGCTACCGTTTTCTGATTCGGCCCGGCAAGGGGCCTGGTTCCGGCCGTGCGTGAGTGCGGCATCCGGCTTACGCTGCAGCCGGCACTCAGCCCGGCGCCGCCATGAACGGCGGAAACACGAACGTTGGCGAGTCATTGGTGGGCTCATGGCGAGGGAGACATCGGCTGAGTGCCGGCTGCAGCGACTGTAGGAGCCACGCCCGGCGCTCCACCAGGCCCCTTGCCGGGTCCCCGGGTTGGGTGTCTGTCTGGACGCAACCTGGTATCACTCCACCGCCCCGGCCCGGCGAAGGAGCGCGGCCACGGCTTTTGCGAGCCGGCGGTACCCCCGGGCGTTGGGATGGATGGGGTCGCTCTTGAGGTCCGGCGAGGTCAGCACCTCCCGGAGGACCTCGGTTTCCACCGGCACCCCGAACTCCTCCCCCAGTTCCTCGTAGAGGCCGGGCACCCTCACGAGCAGGTTCGGCCGCGGCACGGCCACGAGCACCACCTCCGCCCCGAACTCCCGGGCGGTCCGGATCATCCGCCGCAGGTTCTCCTCCACCCGTTCGGGCGGGGCGCCCCGGAGGAAATCGTTTCCCCCCTCGCACAGGATAACGAGCCGGGGCCGATGGGCCTCGAGTTCTCCCGCCAGCCGGCCGAGCCCCTCCCCGGTGGTCTCCCCTGGCCGTCCCGCGTTCACCACGGGCCGGCCCACGAGGGCTTCGAGGACCGACGGGTAGCCCTCCCCGGGCGCGGCGCCGGTGCCGGCGGTGAGGCTGTCGCCGAAGGCGAGAATCATCTCCCCCGGCGCCAGGGGCGAAAGCCGGGGCTCGCCCCGGGAACAGGCGATCCCGGCGGCCAGGAGCGCCGTTCCGAAAAGGGCGGCAAGGAACCCGCCCGTCCTCATGTCACCTCGCGGGTGCCGCGGACCCGCACCCGGCCGGGCGCGCCTTCCGCCCCCTCGATCTCGATCTCCACCTCCGGCAGGAACTGGCGGATCACCCAGGCGTTGGTGGTGAGGTGCCGGGTGATGCGGGCCGCGGTGAACACCGACTCCTCCGGCACGAGGGCCAGGGGCAGGAGGAGCTGGTCGGCCAGGTGGGCGTCCACGGCGGCATCGGACGCGAGGATCTCGAGAAGCTCGTCCACCGCCTCGTCGGCCACGGCCTCGGCCGGCTTGCCCCGTTCCCCCAGGGCCGAGGCCCCGAGCCGGGGGCCCGCTTCGGGGGCAACCTCCAAAAAGACGTAGGCTCCGGGGCTCGGGGCCTCGAGGCGCCGTTCGTCCACCCGGGCTTCGAGGCCTTCCCGCCGGAGTCTCTCTCGCACGCGCTGGGCCATCCGGCGGGCCACGTGATCGGGAAGCCCGGCCGCCGCAGCCACCCCGCGGATCTCCCGCACCGGCGCCCTCTCCTCGGCCCGAAGGGGCCCACGAGCCCCGGCGGGCCCGAGCCAGGCCACGATCTCGCCGCCGCCCTTCGGGTAGAACCCGGCCCGGCGCAGTTCGGCCCGCACGGGAAACCCCAGGGCCGTGACCGCCGGGGCCCAGACCCTCGCCAGGTGCTCGAAGGGGGGGCTCCAGGGCACGTGGGTGCCACCGGCCACGTGGACCTCCGATTCGAGGGTGGCGATGGCCAGGGGAATGGCCACGGTGTGGAGGACGAGGCCCGTGGCGCCGGCCGTCCCGATCTCCCACCGGTAGGCCTCGGGGAAGATCCCGGTGGGCTCGAACCGGAGTTCCCGTGACCCTTTCACGTCGCCCTCCACCCGCGCCCGGCCCACCTCGGCCGCCGCCCACACGGCGGTGAGGTGCTGGGGCGCGAGCCCGGGCCGCGGCCGACCGGCGCGCACGTTGCGGAGCTCCACGGGGCGGCGGGTCACGAGGGAGAGCGCGAGCGCCGTGCGGAGCACCTGGCCCCCGCCCTCGCCGTACGAGCCGTCCACGGTAACGGGTGTCCTCGTGTTCATGCTGCCTCCTCCCAACCGTTGGAAACCGCCTCGGTTTGACCGTTGTCAAGGCCTGCACCGGCACCCTGAGATACGGTAGCGGCAGCTTCGGAAAACGCAACTCCCCATTGGGGGGAAAGGAGGTCCGTCATGGATCGGTACACCAAGGGATTCGTTGTCGCGTCGGTGATCTACCTGGCCCTGGCGGCCGGCTTGGGGCTTTGGATGGGCATGGGGGACGCCCCGGCCTGGGCCCGGTTTGGGCACGTGCATTTCAACCTGCTCGGCTTCATGGCCATGATGGTGTACGGCGTGGGGTACTTCGTGCTCCCGCGGTTCAACGCCAGGGAGTTGCGCTGGCCCCAGTGGGTGGGGCTCCATTTCTGGGTCTCCAACGTGGGGCTCGTGGGCATGGTGGCGGCGTACCCCGGGAGCCCGTCGACCGCCTTCGGGCTCTTTTCGGGCCTGAGCCTCCTGGGCGTTCTCCTTTTCGCCGTGAACATCGCGGCCACCCTGCTGGCGCCCGAGGAAGCGGGGGAGGAGGTGGAGACGACCGCGACCCCTGCGACTCCCAGTTCGGACGTCGGGATCGGTCCGGACACCCGGGTGGGGGAGATCCTGGAGCGCTGGCCCGAGGCCGCCGAGGTGTTCGTGGAGCACGGGTTCCAGGGCCTTGCCGACCCCGCCCACCGGGAGCAGGTGAAGTCGCTGCCGATCACGGTGGCCATGGCGTGCCAGCGCCACGGGGTGGACGCGGAGGAACTGCTCGGGGCCCTGCGCCGGGTGGTGGCGGGGTCGGGCCCGGCCCCGAAGGTGGGCCCCAACGACGTGATCGGCGACGTGCTCGCCCGGTACCCCGGCACGGAGGCGGTGTTCCGCAAGTACTACGGCACGGGGTGCTTTTCGTGCCCCGGCCAGAAGACGGAGACGATTCGTCAGAGCGCCATGATCCACAACGTGGACGTGGAGCGACTGCTGGAGGATCTGAACAAGGCGGCTTGACGCCCCCCGTGTTCGGGGGCGGGGATTGCGGTATACTTCCAAGCCTCCGGGGCGCCGATGCCCGGGGGCTTTATTGTGCCGATGGCGCCTGCGGAGGTGGGCTCTCCCAGGATCGGGGGGCTCGGATCGCAGGTGGGACCGGCGGCGCTGGAACCGGAAGCGATTGCAGCCCCCGGGCTTCCTGGCGGACCGGCGCCCCGGCATGCGGACTTACGCCGAAGACCCAAGGAGTCCAGCCATGGCCGAAGAGATCCCGCTTCGCCGGCTCGACGAGTACCGTTGGGAGATTCCCCAGCAGGATCCGATGCGGGTGCCGGGGATCGTGTACGCGAGCGACCGGATGATCGACCACATCCGGGCCGAGCGGGCGCCCGAACAGGTGCGGAACGTAGCCACGCTGCCGGGCATCCTGAAGGCGAGCATGGCCATGCCCGACGTCCACTGGGGCTACGGGTTCCCGATCGGGGGCGTGGCGGCCATGGACGCCGAAGACGGCGTGGTGAGCCCGGGGGGGGTCGGGTACGACATCAACTGCGGATGCCGGCTCATGACCACCCACCTCGGGCTCGACGAGGTGCGGCCCCGCCTTCGGGAACTGGTGGGGGCCCTGTTCTCCCGGATCCCCTCGGGGGTCGGCTCCACCGGGGCCATCCGGCTGTCCAGGAAGGACGAGCGAAAACTGCTGGTGCAGGGCGCCCGGTGGGCCGTGGAGCAGGGGTACGGGTGGCCCGAGGACCTGGAGGCCACCGAGGAGGAGGGGTGCCTCGAGGGAGCCGACCCCGAGGCGGTGTCCCCTCGGGCCTACGAGCGGGGGTTCAACCAGGTGGGCACCCTGGGGTCGGGGAACCACTTCCTCGAGGTCCAGTACGTGGAGCGGGTGTTCGACCCCGAGGCCGCGGCCGCCTACGGCCTGGAGGAGGGCCGGATCACCGTGATGATCCATTCGGGCAGCCGGGGGTTCGGGTACCAGGTCTGCGACGACTACCTCAAGGTCATGGCCCGGGAGGTGGCCCGGGAAGGTCTCCAGTTGCCGGACCGCCAACTGGCCTGCGCGTTTGTGAAGAGCGAGGCCGCCCGGCGGTACCTGGGGGCCATGGCCGCGGCCGCGAACTACGCCTGGGCGAACCGCCAGGCGCTCATGCACTGGACCCGGGAGGTGTTTCTCGAGTTCTTCGGGGCCTCACCCCGGGACCTGGGCTTGCGGCTCCTCTACGACGTGGCCCACAACATCGCCAAGCGGGAGCTTCACCGGGTAGACGGCGAGGAACGCTGGGTGATCGTCCACCGAAAGGGGGCCACCCGGGCGTTCGGACCGGGCGATCCCCGGGTGCCGGCCCGGTACCGGGCCGTGGGCCAGCCCGTGCTGATCCCGGGCGACATGGGCCGGGCCTCCTACGTGCTCCGGGGCACGGCGAAGGCCATGGAGGAGACCTTCGGATCCACCTGCCACGGGGCCGGGAGGGTTCTCAGCCGGAGCGCCGCGCTGAAGCGGAAACACGGCGCCCAGGTCCGGCGGGACCTCGAGGCCCAGGGCATCTTCGTGTTCTCGGCGGGCATGAAGACGCTGGCCGAGGAGATGCCCGAGGCGTACAAGGATGTGGACGACGTGGTGGAGGTGGTGGACGGGGCCGGCATCTCCAAGAAGGTCGCGCGGCTCCGGCCCCTCGGCGTGGTCAAGGGCTGAGCACCGTGGGCTGGGAGCCGCTCCCGGACCCGGCCGAGTGGGTGGACCGGTACGGCGATCTCCTGTACCGATACGCGCTCGCCCGGGTGGCCGATCCGGAGGTGGCCCGGGATCTCGTGCAGGAAACCCTGGTGGCCGGCCTCAGGAACCGCGAATCGTTCGGCGGCCGCTCCGATCCCCGGACGTGGCTCGTCGGGATCCTAAGGCACAAGATCCTGGACCATTTCCGCCGCACCAGCCGCGAGGCCCTGGACGACGGGGCAGACCCCGAGGCCGAGGCCTTCGGGGCCGATGGCCGCTGGCGAACGCCCCTGGGGTGGATGGCCGACCCGGCCCGGCTCGCCGAGGGCCGGGGCTTTTGGCAAGCCCTCGTGCGCTGCCTGCGGGGGGTGCCGCCGCGCCAGGCTGCGGCCTTCGTGCTGCGGGAGCTCGAAGGGCTCGACACCGAGGCCCTGTGTCAGGAGATGGGGATCACCCCGACGAACGCATGGGTCCTTCTCCACCGGGCGCGGCTCGCCCTGCGCCGGTGCCTAGCCGAGGAGGGCTTCGGGGGAGAGGAGAGCGAGACACCATGATGACCTGCCGGGAGGCCAGCCGATGGATCTCCCAGGAACTCGATGCCTCCCTTCCGATGGGCCGGCGGATCGCCCTGCGGATCCACGTGGGGCTTTGCGGGGCCTGCCGGGCCTACCGCAGGGACCTGCGGGCCTTGGCCGGCTGGCTGCGGGAGCACGCGGGCCGGGTGGGGGAGTGGGAGGAGGCCCTGGAGGTGGGGTTGGCGCCCGCGGACCGGGACCGGATCGCCCGGGCCCTGGCGGAGGCGGGGGAATGAGGGCGGTCTGGGCCGCCGGGGTGGGACTGTTGCTCGCCGCGGGCTGCGGCGGCGTGCCCAACGGTGATCCGGCGTCAAAACTGTTCGTGCGGGCCTGTTCCCGGTGCCATCCGGCCGAAACCGCCCTGGGGGTGCGAAGGGACCTGGAGGGGTGGCGCCGCACGATCTGGGGCATGCGCCAGAAAGGGGCCCGGATCGACGACCAAGAAGCCGAGGAGATCGCCCGCTACCTCGCCCGGGTGAGGGGAATCCGGTAGCCGGAATCCGGAGCTCGGGGGGCGCCCCGTCCGCCGACCTGCCGGCCCGCCTCGCGTCCCAGCCTCCCAGCCCTCCAGCTTCCTAGCCTCCCAGCTTTCTAGCTTTCCAGCCTTCTCACCTCCACCCCCCACTCCCGTAGCACCTCGGCCGCCGCGTCGGCGAGCCGGGGCAGGCTGCGTCGAACGGGCTCCGAGAGTTCCACCCCGGGCGCGACGCTTTCGGGTTCGATCCCGAGCACCACCAGCCGCTCGGGCATGCGCCCCAGGAGCTCCAGCGCCGCCGCGAGGTCCTGGATGCCCATCTGGTGCGGGGATAGGCACTGGCCGAGCACCCGGGGGATGTCCTCGCCCTCGATCCGCATCACGGTGCCGGGCTCCCGGCCCGTGACCACGCAGTCGAGGATCAGCACCCGGGGGTACCCCTCCACGATGTGGAGCAGATCGAGCCCCAGGGTTCCCCCGTCCACCAGGTCCACCCCCTCGGGAACCTGGTAGGCCGAAGAAAACGCGGCCAGGGCTTCCACCCCGGCCGCGTCGTCGGTCATGATACGGTTACCGACCCCGAGGATCAGCGTCCGCGAACTTCTCGAGCTCTCCGTACTTGTATCCACTGAACATGCTCCCGGCGGTACCGTCCCGCTCGGCCAGGTCCGAGACCCACATGGCGTAGATGTGGTTGATGAAGAACGCGAAGATCACCCACATCGCGAAGTAGTGGGCGAGCCGGATCCACTGGTTCGTGGCGATGTCGAACACCCAGCCGGTAAGCCGGTAGGCCGTGCCGGCCGGGTCGTACTGCCCGAACAGGGCAAACCCGCTCACCACCTGAAACCACAAGAGCAGGAACAGGAACCCGTACACCGTCGACGCGATGGCGTTGTGCCCCAGGTGGGGGGGCATGCGCTTTTCAAGGAACAGATAATACTTCAGCACGCCCCAGATGTCCCGCCAGCCCTTGCGGGTCAGATACGGGAAGAATGTGGAGAACCGGGCGTACCGGTTCCCCACGAACGCCCAGTACAGCCGCCCGGCCAGGCCGACCAAGAGCACCCAGCCCGCCACGAAATGGATCGTGCGGGCCCACCCCATCAGGTACGGGAACGCGGTCTGGGGGGTGCTCAAAAACGGCCAGTGGATGTAGGCTCCGGTGAGGCTCAGCACCACGATGGCCAGGAAGTTGGTCCAGTGGAACAGCCGGACCGGGAACTCCCACACCTTGATTGCGAGCCGTCGCATGGCTCCCTCCTTCCCGGCTTAGAGGACCTGGACCCGGGTGATCTCCCGGCCCTTGCCGTCGAGCACGTGAACCGCGCAGGCCAGGCAGGGGTCGAAGGAGTGGATCGTCCGCAGGATCTCCAAGGGTTTTTCCGGATCGGCGATGGGCGTGCCGATCAGGGCCTCCTCGTAGGGGCCCCGCTGCCCCTTGTGGTCCCGGGGCGAGGCGTTCCAGGTGCTCGGCACCACGGCCTGGTAGTTGGCGATCTGGCCGTTTTTGATCCGGATCCAGTGGCTGAGCATGCCGCGGGGCGCCTCGTGGAAGCCCACCCCCTCGGCCTCGGCCGGCCAGGCCGACGGGTCCCAACGCTCGGTGTCGGCGATCCGCAGGTCGCCCTTGCCCATGTTGGCCGCGAGCATGTCGAGCCATTCCAGGTTCTTTCGGGCCATGATGAGCGTCTCCACCCCCCGGGCCGCCGTTCGGCCCAGGGTCGAGAACAGCGCGGAGGCTGGAACCTTCAGGGTCTGGAACACGAAGTCCACCGTCTCCTTGATCTCCTTGTGGCCCTGGGCGTAGCCCACCACCATCCTGGCGAGCGGCCCCACCTCGAAGGGGGTGTCCTCGTACCGGGGCGCCTTGACCCAGGAGTACTTGCTGTCGGTGTCGGAGACATACTGGTCGGGGTACGGGGGCTTGGGCCCCGTGTAGTGGGGCTCGGTCTCCCCCTTCCAGGGCAGGAGCCCCTTGTCGTCGCCGGCCGAGTACCGGTACCAGCTGTGGGTCACGTACTCGGCGATGCCCTCCGCCTTGGGCTGGGCCGCGTTGGGGAACTCGCCCTTGCGCACGTAGCCGGGCTTGAGCCAGTAGTCCTCCCGGCGCTGGCCCTCGGCCGTGGGGAAGTCGCCGAAGGTGAGGTAGTTCTGGACCCCGGCGCCGTATTTCGCCCACTCCAGGTAGAACGGGGCCACGGCCAGGAGGTCCGGGATGTACACCTTCTCCACGAACTCCTTGGCCTGGACGAGCCACTGCCGGATCATCATGAGCTTGTCGGCGTTGAGCGCGTTCTGGGCGTTGGGGTCCACCGGAATGGCCATGCCGCCGGCGAGGAAGGTCTGGGGGTGGGGGTTCTTGGCACCCAGCACCGCCTGAATCTTGATCACCTCCCGCTGCCAGTCGAGCGCCTCCAGGTAGTGGGCCACGGCCATCAGGTTCGCCTCGGGCGGGAGTTTGTAGGCCGGGTGGCCCCAGTACGCGTTGGCGAAGGGCCCCAGGCGCTTCGTGCCGGCGAACGCGGCCAGCCGCTTTTGCACCGTGGCGAAGTAGTCCTTGGAGCTCTTCGGCCAGTCGGAGATGGACTGGGCGAGCTTGGCGGTCTCGCCCGGGTCGGCCTTCAACGCCGAAACGATGTCCACCCAGTCCAGGGCGTGCAGGTGGTAAAAGTGGATCACGTGGTCCTGTACGTGTTGAATGCCCATGATCAGGTTGCGGATGAGCTCCGCGTTCAGGGGCACCTGCATCCCGACCGCGTCCTCGACGGCCCGCACCGAGGCCACGGAGTGCACGGTGGTGCACACCCCGCAGAACCGCTGGGTCCAGTACCAGGCCTCCCGGGGGTCACGGCCCTGGAGGATCTTCTCGATCCCCCGCCACATGGTGCCGATGCTCCAGGCGTCGGTGATGACCCCGTCCTCCACCTTGGCCTCGATGCGCAGATGTCCCTCGATACGAGTAACCGGATCGACCACGATCTTCTTGGCCATCGATCGTCTCCCTTACGGCAAACGCCCGGCGCGGGCGGTTAGTCCTTTTTGCCCTTCATCCGAAGTTGCACGGTCTTGGCCACCCCGTGGGCGGCGAAGGCCGCGGCGGTGGCCGCGGTGAGCCCCACCCCGATCTTCGTGGCCGTGGCCTCGGCGCCGAAGCCCGGCACGTTGGGCAGCCGGCCGTAGAACGGGCTCATGGAGTCCCAGAACCCCGGCTCCGAGCAGCCCACGCAGGGGTGGCCCGCGCCGACGGGCCAGCTCACCCCGTCGTTCCAGCGCACCTGGGGGCAGTTGTGGAACGTGGCCGGCCCCTTGCAGCCCATCTTGTAGAGGCACCACCCCTGCCGGTGGCCGTGGTCGCCCCAGGCCTCCACGAACTGGCCGGCGTCGAAATGGCCCCGGCGTTCGCAGTTGTCGTGGATGCGCTTGCCGTAGGCGAAGAGCGGCCGCTTGTACCGGTCGAGCTGGGGCAGGGTGCCGAAGGTCAGCAGGTGGGCCACCGTGCCGGTGAGGTTCGCAACGTTCAGGGGGCAACCGGGCAGGTTCACCACGGGGATCGACGGCAGCAACTCCGAAACGCTCACCGCGCCGGTGGGGTTGGGGTAGGCGGCCTGGATGCCGCCGTAGGCCGAGCACGTGCCCGCGGCGATCGTGGCCATGGCGTTTGTGCACACCTCGGTGGCGATGTCCACGGCCGAGCGGCCGCCGATGCAGCAGTAGGATCCCCCGTCCTTGGTGGGGATGCCGCCCTCCACCACGGCGATGTACTTCCCCTTGTACTCCTCGAGTGTCTTCTGGCGGGCCCCCTCGGCCTGATGCCCGGCCGCGGCCATGATGGTCTCGTGGTAGTCCACCGACAGATAGTCGAGCACCAGCTCGGCCACCGTGGGTCGCGAGGCCCGCAGCAGCGACTCGCTGTCGCCCGTGCACTCCTGGAAATGGAGCCAGATCACGGGGGGGCGCTTGTCGTCGGCGAGCGCCGCCGCCACCTTCTCGGCCGCTCCCATCGGGAGCGCCAAGGTGGCCGCCAGCCCCGTGCAGAACTTCATGAAGTCCCGCCGGTTCACCCCCCGGCTCTCCAAGTACTCCTCCAATTTCGTGTTTGCGATGGGGTCTCTTCGTTCGGCCATGACTCTCCTCTCCAATCGGGGACCCTAACAGCGAACCCTCCCGAAAAATGGGCCGGCGCAGTGTAGGAACCTCCATGCGGAAAATCAAGCCCCTAGTTTCAAAACGCGTATGGTTTTCCCTGGATGAACGGGTGGCTAAAATTGGCCAGGGCGTGACGGAAATTGGACACTCTGTTTCAGGGGCTATGAAAAATGGTTCATATTGGCCTGAATGAAGTGGAGGGACGCTGATCGGTGTGGAGAGTGAGGGGTAAAAGATGTCTCGAAGCCGTTGTGCCGAAGGAAAGAGGAAAGGGTTTGATGGGAAGAAAAGAGGTTTGAGAATCCGTCCCGGCGGGCGTTTGGCAGCGCCGTTTGGGGTTCCGGTTGGAAACGGGGCGGTGGGTTGGGGTAGGTTGAACCCTCCCGCAATGAGGCCCCAAGGGGGGGCGGACCGGAGGGAGAAGATGGGCTACAACGAGGATCTGGACCTGCGGATCCGGGACATCGTGGGTCGATGGCCGGGCCGCGCCGCCAAAAAGATGTTCGGAGGGGTGTGCCACCTGTGGAGGGGGCACATGGTGGCCGGGGTGCACGGCGACCACCTCATCGTGCGCCTCGGGCCGGAGGGGGCGGAGCGGGCCCTCGCCGAACCCCACGTGCGGCCCTTCGACATCACCGGCCGGCCGTGAGGGTTCTTCTTTGGTACTGCGGCCGGTTCGCGTGGCGCCCGGCCTTCCGGACCCTGGAGACGGCCCCGCCGGCCGAACCGGGCGAGGTGCGGGAGGCCGTGGTGGCCTTCGTCCACGTGGAACCGGGCGACGGGCCCGACCAGGAAACCAAGCTCGTCAAGAACGTGAAATGGCTCGCCCGCAAGTGGAACGTGCGCCGGACGGTGCTCCACTCGTTCACCCACCTGGCCGAGGAGAAGGCGGATCCGGACGAGGCGCTGGAACTGCTGCGGCGGGCGGCGGCGCGGCTCGAGGCGGCGCAGTATCCCGCCGCGCTCACGCCCTACGGTTACTACCACGACCTTACGGTGGAGGCGCCGGGGCACCCGTTGGCGCGAATCTTCAAGGCGTTTTGACGCCGCCGGCCTGGGGGAGGTCCGGGAGAGGGTCGGGAAGAACGCGACTCTGGAACTCGGCCACCACCCGGTCGCCCCGCCGGAGAAACGCCGCCGGGCAGCCCCATGCGTTGCACAGGGCCAACACCTGGGTCCAATCGGGTTCCGGCCGGAGGAACAGGGCCACGTAGGAGGCCCCGGGCCGGCAGTCGTGGGGCGCGAGGAGCGGCAGGGGTTCGCGGCAGGCGGGACTCGCCACCTCCACCACCGTGCCGATAGGGAACTCCACCTCGCACACCTTCCGCTTGTCCCCGCCGAAGGGGCTCAAGACCACCAGCCCGGCCCGATCGCCCGCGCGGCACCAAACCCCGATGCCGGGTTTGCCGCGAAACCCGGGGTGCTCGGGGCGGACCAACGGGTGGCCCCGGGGGCAGAACGCCGCATCGACCAAAAGGTCTTCGGGTTCCTCGGGCGGCGCGGCCCGGTGGGGGGCGGGTTCCGGAAAGACCAGGCGTCCGGCGGCGTCGTAGAGGGGCATGGCATCCTCCTGGACAGCGGGGATGCCATCACCCTATCACAAGTTCACAAGAAGGGAAGGGGGGCCCTGGGCCCAAACGAATACCGCCCCGGCCAAACGGCCGGGGCGGCGGGGAACCATCAGGGGGTGCGCGGATCAGGCGGCCTGCTGCCCCTTGAGGGCCTGGACCTGCCGCGTGAGCCGCGAGATGTGCCGGGCCGCCTTGTTCCGGTGGATCACGCCCTTGATCACGGCCCGGTGAAGGTACGGCGCGGCCTTCTGGAGCGCCGCCTCGGCCTGGGCGGCGTCCCCGGCCTCCACGGCCATGCGCACGGCCTTGATGAGGTTGCGGTAACGGGTGCGCACGGCCTTGTTGCGCATCCGGCGCTTCTCGTCCTGCTTCATCTTCTTGAGGGCTGATTTGTGGTTCGCCACGGGGGCCTCCTCCCGTCTGGATCTCGAAAGGTTCGGGTGGGTTCCGAAAGCGGTGCTTCTACCACCGCGGGCGGGGGAGTGTCAAGACAAAGGGCCAAGCGGCCTAGAGAGCATATTGACCCGGCGCCAATAGACGCGCGTAAGGAGATCGCGAGGGCATGGGGCCTGCTTCCGTCCGGGCGTGAGTGCGGCATCCGGCTTACGCTGCATCCGGCACTCAGCCGGGTGGACGTAACTGCCTAGCAAGTCGGGGCGTTTTTGTCGGTCCGATTCGTCGGGAGAGTCCCAGTCATCGGCTGAGTGCCGGACGCAGCGACTGTAGGAGCCACGCCCGGCGCTCCAGCAGGCCCCATGCCCTCGGCCGGGCCTAT